>CANGVZ010000112.1 GCA_947457285.1 Flavobacteriales bacterium
AAACCCTCAAGGTATATGGTCAATTGAAGGACCTCTGTATGCCTTGGTTTACACCAAACAAAACAAGTCCAGATCTTTTCGCTCAAGGAGTGAAAGGCACCAAGGTTGTTGCTGGTCAAAACGACTACGGCAAGCAAGACCCTGCTGATGGAACTTGTTACGCTGGAATTAGAACCCTAACTAAAGATCCAAAGAAAATCAGAACATACCTCGAAACCAAGCTTACAACGCGCATGGTGAAGGATCAATTGTACTGTATCAAAATGCAAGTGAGTCTCGCAGAACTATCTAAGTTCGCCACAAACAACATCGGTATTTTCCTTTCTGACAGAAAAATTCAGAACGGAACCGACTTCGCATTGTCATTCACTCCACAGATTACTAAGAAAAACAATCCAGTTATCAAGACTATGGATGGTTGGGAACTCATCTGCGGAACATATATAGCCAAGGGCAATGAAGAATACATCGTGATTGGAGGATTTGGTGAAGAAAATGCAATGATCATTGAAAAGACTAAAAAGCCCGCTGGCGTTACAGGTACAGTGAATAATGATGCATATTACTATGTAGACAATATCGAAATCATTGCTGTTGATGCTCCAAGCCAATGCGTTTGTGGTAAAGCGGAGGTGATAGAACCAGAACTTATCTACAGCCGTGCTACAGCGAAGGATATCAATATGACTCCACAGCAGTATGTTGAGTTATCAGGAGTTTATTTCGCTAATTTGAATTCAGAAATTCCAGCTCAATTCGAGCCAGAATTGGATGAACTCGTAGAAGTTTTGAAAAAGAATCCTACCATCAGCATTGTTCTCACTGGTCACAGCACTACCGAAGAAATTCAAGAAGCTTCAGTGAATTCACGCTTAGCTGATATTGCAAAGCGTCGTGCAGAAAAGGTGAAAGAATATTTGGTGAAGGGAGGAATTGATGCAGCGCGTATTGATGTTGCCTCAAAAGACGATACAGATCCTGCAAACACTCGTCCTACTCCACTTTCGAAGGCTCAGAATAGAAGAGTGGTATTTACAGTGAAGTAAAAAAATTGGCGTGATATTAGAATCAACAAAGGTCGCTTGATAAGCGGCCTTTGTTTTTTTAAAATAATTTGAAAATATTCATGTTATTCGCATTGTGATACGCCTTCGAAACCTGCACATATTATTCTTCTTCATTTCCGTTCAAAGTATGGGGCAAAACCTTGTCCCCAACGGGAGCTTTGAAGATAAGGCCTACTGTCCCTCCAATTTCAATCAGGCTCAGCTCAAATCTGTGGCCGAATGGTCCCAGCTCAATGAAGGTACTCCCGATCATTTCAATGAATGCAGTGATAAGGTAGGCGTTCCAAACAATATATTCGGAACGCAACCTGCCAAAGACGGCAAAGGCTACATCGGAATGGCAGTGTACAGTCCGTCACAAAGAAATTATCGTGAATACCTTACCACCAAGTTGACGCGTCCTCTCAATCCTGGGGAAATGGTTTGCCTTGAAATGTGGATTTCGACCGCAGACTATTCGAAATATGTCACAGATGCCATTGGAATGACGCTTTCTGCGACTAGACTTAAGCAAGAACGAAATCAAGTTATTTCTCTTAAGCCTACATTATCCAATCCTCATCTTCATATGCTCGATGCCTATGATGATTGGGTGCTCGTGAGTGATGTGTTCACAGCAAAAGGTGGTGAAGAGTATGTCACTATCGGGAACTTCTCTATAGACCGAGAACTCAAAATTCTTTCAAGAACAAAAGATGCACGCGCTAAAGAGGACAATAAGTGGAGTTATGTTTACATCGACCATGTCTCTGTGAAACCCGTGCGAAATAAGACAGAATGCAGCTGTGAAAATGAAATCATTAAGAGCATGGTCGTTGACCCACCGCTTGAATTGAGCGAATATGATAAGATTAAGTTAGATGCAGTTTATTTTGATTTTGATAAAGACGAACTGGATCAAGTTGCTCAAAAACAACTTGAAGAAATCTACTTACTTCTCCGCAAAAACAAGGCGATGTACATGGAAATTGATGGCCATGCGGATATCATAGGTAACGACGAATACAATTTAGAATTATCGAAACGAAGAGCCCAGCGGGTCATCGACTATCTCGTAGCAAAAGGAATAAGTACAGAACGTCTGTCTATCAAATACTTTGGTAGCGCGGCTCCTGCTGAGGACAGCACCACCGAAGATGGCAGAGCTAAAAATCGAAGAGTAGAATTCCAAGTACTCGAAAAGAAATATATGCTCGTTCAGTAACGAATCAATTATTGATTTGATCCCAGATCATATCTTTCAAACGATCGACATTAAATCCAGAGACTGATGAAATAAAGATGGAAGGAATATCCTTCGGAAGCAACGCTTTCATTTCATTCATCATTTGTTCGTCAAGCATATCGCATTTGGTGATTGCCAACAATCTTTTTTTATGAAGTAGTTCAGGATTGTATTTCTTGAGCTCATTCACCAATATTTTGTACTCTTTTTTGATGTCCGCTGCGTCGCAGGCTATCATAAATAGCAAGCTTGAATTTCTTTCAATATGACGAAGGAATCGATGCCCGAGACCTCGCCCTTCGGCTGCGCCTTCAATGATACCTGGGATATCTGCCATCACAAACGAGCGATCGCCACGGTATCGAACCATGCCCAAGTGGGGAACGAGAGTAGTAAATGGATAGTCTGCGATTTCTGGTTTTGCCGCGGAAACCACAGATAGCAAAGTGGATTTGCCTGCATTGGGGAAACCAACCAGTCCGACGTCTGCGAGAACTTTAAGCTCTAGAATTTTCCATTCTTCTCTTCCTGGTTCACCGGGCTGAGCGAATTTCGGAGTTTGGCGCGTGGCGGTTTTAAAATGGTTATTTCCTTGGCCACCTCTACCACCGGGGACGAGGATTCGCTCTTCACCGTCCTCTGTGATTTCGAAGTGTACTTCTCCTGTTTCTGCGTCTTTAGCCACGGTGCCGAGAGGAACAAGCAAGATTTCATCTTCACCTTGAGCTCCTGATTTCAGGGCGCTTCCCCCGCTCTCACCTTCTTCAGCAATCACGTGTTTGCGGTATTTGAGGTGGAGAAGCGTCCACACGTCTTTGCTACCTCTTAAAATGATATGTCCTCCTCTTCCACCGTCGCCACCATCGGGACCGCCCTTGGCGGTGAATTTATCTCTGTGGAAATGCATAGAACCCGCGCCCCCCTTGCCTGAGCGGCAACAGATTTTTACATAATCTACAAAATTCGAATCCGCCATAATAATATATTAAGCCACGATGGCTTCTATTGCTTCAAAAAGTCTATTAGAAATTTCATCTATAGAACCGATACCGTCGATGCCCTTGTATTTACCCTGACCTCTGTAAAAGTCAGCCACAGGAGCTGTTTCTCTATTGTAAACATCGATTCTATTTTGAATCACCTCAGGGTCTGCGTCATCGGGTCTTCCGCTTGTTTTGGCTCTGTTGTAGAGGCGGACACGCAATTCTTCCTCTTCCACTTCGAGGGCCAACATGCAGGTTATCTCTGCGTTTTTGGAAGAAAGGAATTGATCCAACGCTTGTGCTTGAGCGCTTGTACGAGGGAAGCCATCGAAAATGAAACCTTTGGGGTTCTCAAACTTGTTAACCTCACTTTCCAGCATACTTATGGTAACGCTATCCGGCACGAGTTCTCCCTTATCGATAAAGCTTTTCGCGAGTTTTCCAAGCTCTGTTTCGCCTTTGATATTGGCGCGGAAAATATCTCCTGTGCTTAGGTGAACCAACTGGTATCGCGCAATGAGCTTTTCGCTCTGCGTGCCCTTCCCAGCACCGGGAGGACCGAATAAAACGATATTAAGCATGATAAATTCGTTAATTGGTTTTGAAAGGTGCGAAGATAAGATAGACTGCTCAATGAAAACTAACTACATTCGCAGCACAAAAATAAAGTCACAAAATGAATTTTGATGTAATAGTATTAGGCAGCGGTCCTGGAGGATACGTTACTGCCATCCGCGCATCACAGTTGGGGTTGAAAACAGCGATCATTGAGCGCGAAGCATTGGGTGGAATTTGTCTCAACTGGGGCTGTATTCCTACCAAAGCCCTACTCAAAAGCGCGACGGTATTTGAATATATCAACCACGCTAAAGACTACGGAATCGAGGTAAATACCCCAAAAGCTGATTTTTCTGGTATGGTAAAGCGCAGTCGCGGGGTGGCTGAAGGAATGAGCAAAGGTGTTCAGTTCCTTATGAAAAAAAATAAAATTGAAGTTATCATGGGAACCGGCAAATTGAAGGCCGGCAAGAAGGTGGCCGTGACAGACGCCGCTGGAAAGGTAACTGAATATTCAGCAAATCATGTAATTGTGGCCACTGGTGGTCGCTCTCGTGTATTGCCAAATTTGCCCCAAGATGGCAAAAAAATCATCGGTTATCGCGAAGCAATGACACTTGCTGAGCAGCCAAAGAGCATGGTAATCGTCGGTAGCGGCGCGATTGGAGTTGAGTTCGCATATTTTTATAATAGTATCGGCACCAAGGTGACGATCGTTGAATTCATGCCCAATATCGTACCTGTCGAGGATGAAGAGGTTTCAAAAGCGCTGGCTAAGAACTTCAAATCCAATGGCATTGACATCATGAACAACGCCGAAGTGACATCCGTTGATACTTCAGGAAAAGGCTGTAAAGTGAAGGTGAAGACCGCAGAAGGGGAGCAAGTGCTCGAATGTGACATCGTTCTTTCTGCTGTCGGGGTGGTAGCCAATATCGAAGGAATTGGTCTTGAAGATGTTGGTATTGCGACAGATAAGGGTAAAATCCTCGTCGATAAATATTATCAAACAAATGTGCCGGGGTATTATGCCATTGGTGACTGTACACCAGGCCAGGCTTTGGCGCACGTTGCCAGCGCAGAGGGCATTACGTGTGTAGAAAAAATCGCAGGACACCATCCCCAGCCCATTGACTATAAAAATATCCCAGGTTGTACCTACTGTTCACCAGAAATTGCTTCTGTTGGATACACTGAAAAAGGAGCAAAAGAAGCTGGCTTTGAAATCAAGGTTGGCAAATTCCCATTCAGCGCATCTGGCAAGGCTAGTGCTGCTGGACATAAAGACGGTTTTGTAAAACTCATATTTGACGCGAAGTATGGTGAACTCCTTGGAGCACATATGATTGGTGCAAATGTTACGGAAATGATTGCTGAGGCCGTGGCATTACGCAAATTAGAAACTACGGGCGAAGAACTTATTAAAACCATTCACCCTCACCCAACTATGAGTGAAGCCATCATGGAAGCTGCGGCGGCGGCCTATGGTGAAGTTATTCACCTATAATTTGAAAATATCCATACCTGAATGCACCGAAATTGAACATTTCGGTGCATTTTTGTTTGTATAAAAAAATAATAACCTTAGCAATAAGGCAACCTTTTGTTAAAAGACAGACTTAATAGTAACCAAAAGTCCAAAATGAGAAGTTTCTACATCATATTATTTGCGATTTTTTTTACCTATAGTCTTCAAGCACAGACTTATAGCAACCCTGCTCCGATCACTATCAATGATAGTTCGCCAGCTAACCCCTTTCCCTCTAACATAAACGTGACCGGAGCGACCGCGAGCATTACGACGCTCACCGTGACGCTTGTCAACATGAACCACACATGGCCTAGTGACGTGGACATCGTGCTACGATCGCCCGCAGGAACTAACTTTACGATTATGAGTGATATGGGTGGATCGGCAGATATCTTCAACACGACGATTGTTCTTGATGATGCCGCAGCGCAACCCGTGCCTGCTGGATTTATAGCCTCAGGAACTTACCGTCCCACTGACGCTTTCGCTGACGTCTATGGAACTATCCCGGGCCCTATACTCTACTCGGCTGCTGCTGGTACTGCTACCTTTACTACTGCGTTCGCAGGGCAAAATGCAAACGGTATTTGGAGCCTTTATGTGCTCGATGATGCAGGTGGTGATATCGGAAGCATTCAAGGCGGCTGGTCCATTACTTTTGCAGTACCCATCCCGGGATGTACCTTTGAAACTGCCTGCAACTACAATCCTCTCGCTGGAGTGGACGATGGATCTTGCGATTATAGCTGTTACGGTTGCACTTATTCTGCGGCCGTCAACTATAGCCCGGTTGCTTATATAGACGATGGTTCATGTCAATTCGAATTGGTGCAAGCTATCACAGATGGATGTATCGATCCCACCGCGTGCAACTATTGCAGCGTTTGCACCACCGATGATGGAAGTTGTGATTACGCCTGCTTAGGATGCACTTATGCCAATGCTGTAAATTACAATCCCGCGGCTACTAGAGACGACGGTTCGTGCATTTATGGAGGTTGTACTGACACAGAGGCATTTAATTTCAACCCGATTGCCCAGCAAGCTGATGGCTCTTGTATTTACGACAATCAATGTGCTGCTGACGTAAACCAAGATGGTGTCGTTGGTGTCGCCGACATAATTGGCATTATGACTTATTTCGGAAATACTTGTAATTAATAGGAAATGAAGCTACTTTCTACATTATTGATGGTTATTGTTACGCTCACATTGGGAGCTCAAACATATTCGAACCCCGCGCCCATCACTATCAATGATGCTGCTCCCGCAAACCCGTATCCATCGATTATCACCGTTACTGGAGCTACGACTTCTATTACAACTATGACCATCAATATCAACGGTCTTTCACATACTTGGCCGGATGACGTGGATATGGTTGTGGTGAGCCCATCGGGAGTTGGCTTTGCTTTTTTGAGTGATATTGGTTCTGGTACTGACGTTAATAATGTTACTTACACCATAAGTGACGCCGCCGCTACTCCATTTACGAATACAGTAAATGCCAGCGGAACTTACAGACCAACTGACTTTTTTGTAGATACGTATCCTACGATTCCGTTCCCTGTACAAAACCCAGCCCCTGCTGGCGCAGCGAC
>CANGVZ010000113.1 GCA_947457285.1 Flavobacteriales bacterium
CAAGGTGCATCACTCCGTCAAACTTTTCTTTTTCAAAAAGTGAATGAATGAATGCCTTGTCATTGATATCTCCCTGCACAAACTTATAGTTAGGAGCTTTTTCAATGTCTACAAGATTTTCAAGGTTGCCAGCATAGGTCAACTTGTCGAGGTTTACAATGCTATAGCTGGGATATTTGTTTACTAAAAGTCGTACTACATGACTTCCAATAAAACCTGCGCCCCCTGTTACCAATATTTTCATAATATTTTTATTTCAAATTAAACTCAGCACCAATTCTAAACCATCTTCCAGGCATTGGAACGAAGCCCGCTTCAACGAACTGACGGTCCAATAAATTGCTAGCGTCTACGAAAATATTCCAATTTTTTTGATTCATTCTGATTCTGTAATCAATAACTGCATATTCTTGACCTTTGAATCGCTCCAAATAACGCACGCTCGCTGTATGTTCAAATAGTTTTGTTGTTTTTACACTGAGCTGCACGCTGAGTTGATGACGCAGATGTTCGAGGGCATATCTGCTCACCACATTGGTGACATTGATGGTGGCATCCAAATAGGTATAACCCGCTCTAATGGCGGTAATTCCGAAGTTTTGTTCTTTAGAATTAGTGAAGAAGTATGTTCCACTGAATTCTCCTCCTCTCACTACCACTTCTTGGAAATTGCGAGGCACGAATCGCGCTCCTATCGAGTCTTGAACGAAATCAATAAAGTCATCGGTGTTTCTGATGAAACCACTCGCTTGAAGTCTAAGGTTTTGTAAGGTTCGACGGAAGCCTATTTCCGCTTGGAGCGCGTTTTCAGGTAAGAGATTTGCGTTGCCGAGGGTTGATCTGTCTGAATAATAAAGGTCGGTATATGTGGGTAAGCGGTTTGCCAATCCTGCATTCGCAAAGAAATGAATAGCACTTGCCACAGGGGTATTGAATTCAATACCAGGGTACACACGCCACTTGAAGTCGCTGTTGTACTGAGCATTAACACCTAAGGTTAATTGTGCTTCATTTTTAAATCTTCTCTTCATTTCTCCATATGCAGCATAGAAGAAGCGTTCGTGTTTGCCGAGATTATTGCTTCTTATCAATTCAGCCCTTGATTCAATTCCACCTGCAAAAGAGTACTTTTCAAATTGCTTGGATAGGTGAATTTCAGCTCCTGTAGCTGTCGTGAAGTGATTGTTGCGATAATTGAAAGCTCTCAGATCATAATCATCGTGATTATATCTCCAATAGGCGAGAGGTGCAATGCGAATACCACCACGGGTAGTATTATATTTGAGTGCTGCATAAGTCGTGGAAACTTGCTCGAACGAGTTCTTATCGAATGCGGGCGAATAAAATTGGTTAGCACCGAATTTATTATTCAATGTTCCAGCCATGATGTCTAGTACATCGTCTTTAATAATCGCTCGACCGAGGTAATTCAATCGAATTTGTTCGCTGCCGGAGTTATAGCGGTATCCGTTCGTTTCTTGAAATGACAGGTCTACTCGGTTGGATAGTGAATGGGTTTTGAAACCTACACCGGCTCGGTATCCGAATGCATAGTATGCATCGCCACTTGCTGTATCATTTTCAAATGGAGCCGCAGCATAGAACTGTGCGAAAACTCTGTCAGAGGCGGGATCTTTGGTAACAATGTTGATGGCTCCATTCATGGCGTTGGCTCCGTAGATTCGCGACGCTGTACCTTTGATTACTTCAATGCGCTCTATCATCTGGAGATCCACTGGCAAGTTCATCGTATGATGCCCAGTTTGAGGATCGCGCATGGGGATTCCATTGACCAATATCAAAACTTGCTCAAATGTTCCACCCAACATACTAATGTCTGCTTGTCCCCCGATTGGTCCACGTTGACGTACATCTACACCTGCCAAAAATGCCAGTGCTTCATTGACAGTTTGAACAGGTAGTTTAGCGATTTCCTTTGCGGTAATCACTTCTACATTGCGTCCATGATTCTTTATGTTTTCACCGAAAAGTCGTTTTTCACTGATAATCTGAAGCGTGTCCAGGTTCTTGTCGCTTTGTGCAAAGAGAAGCGATGAATTGAATAAGAATAATAAAAAGAAAGTTGTGTTGTTAATTAGAGATTTCATAAAAAAAACTGATTGATAAAACTAAAACCGAACGTACGTTCGGTTTTCATTTGTATACTTATAGGCTCCAGTAGTCGAGATTTTTTATTTTTCCTCGATACAGACCTTTGATATCAACTATGACTCCTTTGCCATCTTTGAGGAGTGAGGTGAAATAATCTTCTTTAAGTTCGAGGTATTCTTTATGTGCCACCGCAAGAATGATGGCATCATAGTGATTGCCTTGTGGTTGTTGTACTAATCGGAAACCATATTCATGGTGAAGTTCATCGCTATCGGCATGCGGATCCACCACATCGACGTGCACGCTGAAAGATTCTAATTCGCGAATGATATCAATTACCTTCGAGTTTCTCACGTCGCTCACATTTTCTTTGAAAGTCGCTCCAAGAATAAGGACTTTAGACTCGAGTGCATTTCTACCGGCTTCCAAAATTTTCTTGACAGTTTGCTTTCCTACATAAAAGCCCATACTATCGTTGATATAACGAGCCGAGCTGATTACCTTAGAAAAGTAACCCACTTTTTTTGCTTTATAAACAAGGTAGTAAGGGTCTACGCCTATGCAATGCCCGCCTACCAAACCGGGGCTGAACTTCAAAAAGTTCCACTTTGTGCCAGCAGCCTCCAATACATCGTAGGTATTTACTCCCATTTTACTTAAAATCAATGACAACTCATTGATCAAGGCGATGTTGACGTCGCGTTGAGTATTTTCTATGATTTTACTTGCTTCTGCGACCTTAATCGAGCTTGCTCTGTGAATACCCGCATCCACCACTAATTCATAGGTTTTCGCGATTTGCTCAAGTGACTCAGCATCGCAACCACTAGCCACTTTGACAATGGTCCGAATGGTGTTTTTCTTATCCCCTGGATTGATGCGTTCGGGAGAATAACCTACTTTAAAATCTTTTACCATCTTGAGCCCACTGAGCTCTTCTAAAATTGGAACACAATCATCTTCTGTACAACCTGGATAAACAGTGGATTCGTAGACAACATAATCACCTTTCTTGAGTACCTGTCCTACCGTGCGCGACGCGCTGAGCACTGGTCCAAGATCGGGAAGATTCATATTGTTGATTGGTGTAGGAACCGCCACGATGAAAAACCTGACATCTTTGAGATCTTCTAATTTTGAAGAAAAGGTAATATCACATCCTGCGAAGGCTGAACTATCAAGCTCGTTGGAGGGGTCAATGTGATTGCGCATCATTTCCACGCGCTCTTCATTGATATCAAAACCGACTACTTTAATTTTTCTTGCAAACTCAAGTGCTATAGGTAATCCAACGTAACCTAATCCAATCACTGCAAGTTTGGCCTCTTTGGCCACTAATTCGTCGTAGATCATTATCCTAAATATTCTATTCGATTATTGTTTCTCTTATATTTTTCCCCGCTTTCTGGGCAGATGCCTATCTCGTTTGCATCAAATTCCAAACGATGTCCGAAGCGCGACATCCATCCAATTTGTCGTGCAGGGTTGCCCACCAAAAGCGCATAAGGCGGCACAGCTTTCGTAACCACAGCGCCCGCTCCAATAAATGCATATTCGCCAATATCATTTCCACATACTATGGTGGCGTTGGCTCCTATACTTGCGCCCTTTCTAACTACCGTGCGCATGTACTGATCCTTGCGAACTACAGCACTCCTCGGATTGATTACATTGGTAAAAACACATGATGGTCCAAGGAAAACATCGTCTTCACAAATCACACCGGTGTAGAGGCTTACATTGTTTTGAACTTTCACATTATTGCCAAGCACCACCTCAGGACTGATTACTACATTTTGTCCAATATTGCAGCCAATGCCAATGGTGGAATGAGACATAATATGGCTAAAGTGCCAAATTTTGGTGCCTTCACCAATGTGACAATTATCGTCAATCACTGCGGTGGGATGTGCGAAAAAACTCATTTGATATAAGTCGTAAAATCCTTGTGTTCTACTTTATTCAGCTCATCTGCCGATAAGGATTTGAAATAATCATAAGTGATTTTTAAACCTTCGGCTCTGTTCACTTTTGGTTGCCATCCCAACAATTGCTTTGCAAGCGTAATGTCGGGTTGACGCTGCTTTGGATCATCCGTTGGGAGCGGTTTATAGATCACTTTTTGATTGGTTCCAGTGAGCTTGATGATTTCTTCGGCAAAGTCCTTAATGGTGATTTCATCGGGGTTTCCAATATTCACCGGTCCTGCGTAGTCGCTCATCAGTAAACGAACAATGCCTTCTACCAAATCATCTACATAGCAGAAGGATCTTGTTTGAGAACCATCGCCAAAAATGGTGAGATCTTCACCACGCAATGCTTGTCCTATAAAGGCGGGTAATACGCGTCCGTCATTGAGTCGCATGCGCGGTCCATATGTATTGAATATTCTTACGATTCTCGTTTCAAGACCATGAAATGTATGATAGGCCATAGTGATGGCCTCCTGAAAACGCTTCGCTTCGTCGTAAACGCCGCGTGGGCCAACGGGATTGACATTTCCCCAATATGCCTCTGTCTGTGGATGCACAGTAGGATCACCATATACTTCACTCGTGCTGGCAATCATGAGACGTGCATTCTTCGCTTTCGCCAATCCCAAACAGTTGTGAATTCCCAATGATCCAACTTTCAAAGTTTGAATTGGAATTTTCAAATAGTCGATGGGACTTGCAGGAGAAGCAAAATGAAGGATATAGTCCAATTGTCCGGGAACATGAATGAACTTCGACACATCATGGTGATAAAATTCAAAATGCTCATTCGGAAATAAATGCTCAATGTTCTTTAAATCTCCGGTGATGAGATTATCCATCCCAATCACATGAAAGCCGTCTTTGATAAAACGGTCACAAAGATGCGATCCTAAAAAACCAGCAGCCCCTGTAATTAATACTCTTTTCATTTCATTTAATTATCAAAGTGCACGGTTTCGCGACCTACACTCTTGTAGTAATACCCCAGCTTTCTCATTTTGTCGAGATCGTATAAATTGCGACCATCGAAAATTACTTTCGCGTTTAGTGCTGCTGAGATTTTATCAAAATCAGGTGTTCTAAATACTCCCCACTCTGTGCAGATGAGCAGCGCATCCGCGTCTTTAAGCGCACTGTATTGATCTTGAGCATATTCTATAGGGTAGTTTTTTTGCCTCTTCACATTTTCCATCGCCTCTGGATCATACGCTGATATCGTTGCGCCTGCTTGCAATAGATGTTCAATCATATAAAGCGCCGGTGCTTCGCGAATGTCATCAGTATCTGGCTTAAAAGCAAGACCCCAAATGGCAATCTTAACATTGCTGAGTGATTGATTAAAATGTTCGAGAATAGGTCCGAGTAAACTTGTCTTTTGACGCTCGTTGACTTTCATCACCGATTTCAAGATTTTAAATTCATATCCTGCGTCAACACCGCTTTTGGCGAGAGCCTGCACGTCTTTTGGAAAACAGCTTCCGCCATAGCCAATACCTGGGAATAAAAAGCGCTTTCCAATTCTTGTATCAGAACCGATTCCCAATCGCACTGCATCCACATCAGCGCCCACCTTCTCGCAGAAATTGGCAATCTCATTCATAAAAGAAATCTTCGTTGCGAGGAAAGCGTTTGCTGCGTATTTTGTGAGCTCAGCGCTGCGCTCATCCATAAACAATATTGGATTGCCTTGACGGGTGAAGGGTTTGTAAAGTTCTTCCATCACCTCTTTCGCACGTGCACTCGATGTTCCAACTACCACCCGATCGGGCTTCATAAAATCTTCCACTGCAAATCCTTCACGTAAAAATTCAGGATTGCTCACTACATCAAACTGCTCTTTTGCACTTTTACCTATTGCTTCTTTTACCAAGTCACATGTCCCTACGGGAACGGTGCTTTTGTCTACAATCACTTTATAGTCTTTGAGCATTGGCCCCAATTGATTGGCCACATTGAGAATATAAGATAAATCGGCACTGCCATCTTCGCCCGGAGGTGTGGGCAGCGCTAAAAAAATAATCTTCGCTTTATCAATTGCATCGGCAAGATTGGTGGTGAAATGTAATCTGCCTTCTCGCTGGTTGCGCTCGAATAATACATCTAGCATTGGCTCATAAATAGGAACTTCCCCTGCCTTCATGCGTTCTACTTTCGACGCATCGATGTCCACACATGTCACGTTATTTCCTGTTTCTGCGAAACATGTTCCCGTCACGAGTCCTACGTAACCTGTACCGATTACAGCTATTTCCATAAGTATAGATACTTTAATTAAAGTGGGCGAAGTTAAGAACTATTGCCCTTTCATCGGAAATAATGAGCGCTCTTGCTCGGTTCGCCTAACGGTATGTTTTCCAAGGATTTCCTTATTCGCTTGTCTCACTTCTGAGGATTTTTTGGTTGCCCAAATGATTTCCCTTGCCGCACGGGCACTTTCGTCGATATCCACGATCGGTAGGGGATAATGCACACCAAGCGTGAATTTATGAAACGCCTGTTCCAATGCGCTCATTTTCCACGGTTCATGCACGTATTCCACAGGCAGATGCGCTAATTCAGGTATCCATTTTTTTATAAAAATGCCATCGGGATCGTGATCAAGTCCTTGTTTGATGGGATTGTATATGCGGATGGTATTGACGCCCATCGTACCCGCTTGCATTTGAAACTGAGGATAATGAATGCCGGGCTCATAATCCAAAAAGGCCTTTGCCAAGTGATGAGCGCCCGCCTGCCAGGGTTGCATGAGATGATGGGTGAGAAAGGACACGAGCATACTTCGCATGCGAAAATTCAAATAGCCCGTTTCGAGCAC
>CANGVZ010000114.1 GCA_947457285.1 Flavobacteriales bacterium
GACAGCCGGATTCATTAAATCAACAATTATATCCCCATTAAAAGTAATAACACCTAACCCCTTTGCTTCCGTGGTCAAAAGGTCTATGCCTAATCCGGCATAATCGGTTGAATCTGTTACGATACCTCTTGGCTCTAACGCTCCCGTTGCTGGGTTTCTGTACGTTAAATCGAACGTAAGGGTTACGGTGCTAATCATCTTTTTATAGTTTTCTTAATTTATCTAACAATTCACTATTTACCTTGAGGTGATCAATCAACGCAAATGCAGCCTCGCTACCCGTTTGCGCTGACTCAAAAAATGGTGATTTCAACCACTTTGTTCCATCGCCTCTACGGTCGCGAATATACCACAAACCATCCTCATTTTTGATATAATTTTCACTCAAAAGTCTGTTTACCAATTCGTGGATTGTTTCGCCCTCCGCCGCTTTGGTTTGAACCGGCTTTGCTGAGTTAATGATTTCAAAAGCATTCTTCTTGAAAGTTTCGCTTCCCTTCTTGATTGAATCATGCAACAACACTCGGTTTTCTTCCTCACTGTGCATTTTCTTCAAACCAAGACCATCTATTGTTTTCAATATAGTCTTGTAGTCGGTATCGAAATAGACAAGGTTCTCAAGATCGCGAGCCGCCTTAGCTGCATTGATTTTGCTCTTGGCCTCAACGTGCTTCATTTCGAACTCGTACATACGGCGCGAAGACTTGTTGATTGATTTATTGTTGTGTACAATCGGGCATATATACTGAATGTAAAACAATAAATCTTTTTGTTCTGGCTGAACCTTGAACCCATCCGAAATTCTTATTTTAGAATTGTTGTAATTTGGGGTTCCATTAATTATTGTGGGGGCCATGGTTGTATACATTAGCGTATACGTTGACTCACTCTCCTTGTCATAGAAGTTGCCGCTAGTCTTTATTGGTGTGGCCCCTGGGGCTTGAACGAATAGACGAGCATCAGAATCGTGATTATTGCTCGGAACCTTGTAGGTCTTTAGTTTATACTGATCTCTAACACGCAACACTACTGGTCGCTTGTCATTAAAGAATTCTGGAAAATCATTTCTTAATTCCTGTTCTGCCCATTCTGGGATATCTACAGGTTGATTGTTGCTTAGATCAAATAACATATCGTTTTATTTTTTGTTTGTATGAAAACCGGGAGAAGTTTCCCCCTCCCGGTTTTGAATTTACTAAGATTAGGCTGTCATCAAACCGTATTTGTTTGCGTTGATGAACTTGAACGCAACTTCAGATACGATGTGAACACCGAGCTGCCATACGTCAGTCTTGTTAGCTGCCGCACGACCACCTGTTTGCCACATATTCATGAAAGCACCTGGCTTATGGCACAGACGGATATACTTACCCATGTTACCAATACCGTCGTCAACACCTCCATTAGTACTCAATGGGATGAAGAATGCATACTGCTTCCAAGCGTTTTCAGCTGAGTCAATACCAACACCAAGCATGGTTGGGTTGTCGAAGATACCCATACGAACAAAACCGAAGTTCTTGTTGTTGAACACGAGATTGTTGAATGAGAATGTACGGCTCATCAAATCAGCGTAAGCGCCCTCGCCCCAGAAGGTTTTCTCCATCTGAACCTTGTTAACGGTTACGTTGTAATTCAATGGGCTTGCTCCACCACTTGCTGTGAACAATTGCTGTTCCAACAATGATTGCATATAGCCGCTAGTCCAAACCATGTAGTTCTTTACAGAACCATCTTGAGATGCCAAAGCAGCTTCCAAGTCATAGAAATCTTGAGGAACTACAGTACCAGCACCAGTTGGGATAATAGTAGAAATACCACCTCCGTTAGAACCAGAACCGTTATTCAAGATAGCATCAAGCAAACCAGTAGTGGTTTGGAATGATGTGCTTCCGCCGGTTGTAGGGTTAACCAAATTTGCTTGTTGAGCTGGATCAGTCTGAGAACCAGCAAAGAAAGCATTTACCATAGCAACTTGGTGTTCACGCTGCAAGTAGATAATGTCGCGTGAGTTAGAGTATGGAGTTTGAACTCCGTTCTCCAACTGTGAGTACCAAAGTTGGTTGTAAAGAGCTTCTGAGCTAGAAGTAGTATCGTTACGGAAAGTCTGCAAGTAAGAAGTGTGAACTGTATCAAATGCAAACTTAGAAGCGTAAGCACCACCGTTTTCAGGAGCTGAATTACCTACATAGAACATATAACCACCAGCAGTAATTGTTCCACCAGCTACCAAAGGAACCATGGTGAAGTCAACAGCTGTAGTCAAATCTTTGTCTACGATTTGGAATACTGCACCAGTGGTAGCGTCCTTCCAAAGGTCGCCAATTGCTGGCCAAGAATATGGTGCGCCACCTACTGTAGTTGTGCTTGCAGTGTCGATAACCACAGCAAAACCAGTATCGCCACCAGCTGCGCTGGTGATCAAAATTGGGGCTTCCATACGCGTCATTTCAAACCAACGAACACGCGGGTTTTTCGCAATTTCGCGGTTACCTACCGCGTTCATGATTTGGTTCATAGCGTCCCAGTATTCGTCACCGAATGGGAGGTATGCTACCGCGTCAAAATCTTCCATCAGCGCATCCCAGTTGTTCTGGATCGCGCCTACCGTCATTGCACCCGTACTAATAGGAGGTGCAATTGTGGGACTCTGTACAAATGCCATTTTATTAAATTTTTTTAATAGTTAATTATGATTTTAGCGACTGCGATGGCAAAGGAATACCGCGCTCCATGAGATCTCTTTGAGCCGGGGTTAATCCCTTCTGATCGACAGCCGTTTTGCCTACACGGTTCGGCGTTTTAGGCTGACCGTTGTAGACTTCGCGCACCACCTTTTTTTCGGTTTGAGCTGTAAGTGACTTGGCTATTTGAACACCGAGATCCCCAGACTGAACCTTATGAATGAGGATTTGGTTCGACAACCATTCACGTACCGCTTGTTTACCTTCCTTTGTGGTAGTATCAAAGGCTTGACCTAAATAACCTGCATACTGCGACTTCAAAATCGATTCGACCTCTTCGTTTGAAACTTTTAACGAAACTTCCGTATCGCCGAATTTGTAGGGGACCTCCTTTAGCTGCTTACCGTAGGACTCTGCCTCGTTAAGTGCTATAGTTTGTCTTTCCGCAATCTGTTTTTGAGTTTGGCTCTTTAGCTCTTTTGCAAAGGTAAAAGGATTTTTAACTGTTTCAACATCTTTTTTAGTCTTTTCAATCATTTCAATAGCATCGATCGCATCAGACTTCAAAAGGGCTGTAGCGTAATACTCGCCTTCACCTAAGTTATATTTTTCACGAATGGCCTCTTCAATAGTAGATTGGCCAAGACGCTTGAATTTATCAGGATTTTTTACTGCCTCAGCAAGTACCAGGGCCTTGAGAGGGTCTTCCATCAAACTATCCGGAGTGGAGGATACAATCTGGTTGGCTACAGAAGAGTTGATACCCTTCTTGCCAAACGCAACCATTGTACGAGCCTCTTCAACTCCCCCGAATGGATCATCCGCTTCTTGAAGCAGTGCTAACCCCTCTTCTATATCCTTTTGTTTTTCTGCCAGTTCTTGGGCTAGGGTCTTGTAAGATCGAAGTTGTTCAAACTCATTCTTAAATGAATCCTCGCTGTCAAATCCATAAGCAGAAAACCAAGGCATATCTGCTTGGTTAACTTCTTCATTAACTTGTTCGTTTTGATCAGCTACTTGATCGTTTACTTGATCGTTCACTTGTTCATTTTGATTTTCTAATTCGTTCGTTTCCATATGTTTTATACTCTACCTGTGATTTCGTTTCCCATTTGTGCTTCAAGCGTTGCCTCCAGTTGAATTTGTTCAAGCACTTGTTGGCCTTTCAACAATTCGATCTGGTAATTAGAATCCGCCTTTATTTTGGCAAGCTGTTGCTCTTTCATAAGCTCCATATTAGCCATCTCGCGCTGCTTCATTACTTCAATTTGAGCAAGTTGCATTGCGGTTTCGCGTTTAGCCTGTTCGGTCATAAGTGCTGACTGCTGCTGGCCCTGAATTGTTTGTTGAAGCATCATTTGAGCGTGTTGCTCCTCGCGCTGACGAGCTTCGGTTTCTTCTGTTGCCATGAACCAAAGTGCCTCATCTACATCTCCGTTCTTCAGCATCTGAGCCACGCGCTCTACGCTTGATGGACTAAGAAGAACTGCTCCGTCTTTGGTTGGCATCTGTGACATTTGCATAGCACGCTGAAGGATGGCGCTCTTCTCCTTTTCATTTGGAAGAACCTTGCATGAAATTGCAAGTTGATCCAGTGATAATCCCTGGATGTCATCGAGGGCGTTGATCATCGTCTCTCCAATAACACTTTCGTAAAACTCCCGGATCTTAGGATCAAACTCAATATCTATACGAGCCTGCTGAATCAATCTTTCCCCAAGCTTTTGTTTAAACGGACGCTCAGATTCGCGAAGCGGCCAGTTAGCGTGGTTTCCAGCAACATAGTCCGCCTCCATTACACCAACCAAACGCTCTGCTGACTGATCAGGACTTGCGGCCATCGCATCTGGGATCCCCATCAAATCCTTAATCATCATTTGCAAGTTAGCTATTTGAGCCAACCATTCCTGACCCTGAGGTCCCAAACCATTATCCATTTCGGCTAGTGGCTGAGAAACATATTTACCAGTTGCCGCGTTAAACTTAGTTGCGACAATCTGAATACCGTTTTGACGGTGGATGTGCATGAGGTCGAACAGGTCGTACTCTACACCTCCAATCTTGATGTTAGCAGCTTCGCCAACGTCAATTCTATATCCCTTTGGAGCAGCAGCCCAAACAGCTGCGCGTAACTTCAGTACAGCAAACATCAAATCGTCAAGCAACCCCTTCACACTGCGCGTTGGAGATTGTCCATTGATTCGGTGGATAACATAAGAACTCATTGGAGACAAGCCCTTCTGCATCTGATTGGGCTTCTTCTTCCATTCATAGATTCTATCCTGGCCAGTGCCAGAGATAATGTAAGAACCCTCATACCAATAGTTGCAAGCAACTTCATCGTAAGTATCGTTTGGATTCTTTTTCTTTTCGTCTACCGGCTTGTTGTTACGAATATAATTTCCGTAACCCTCTTTATTTACTCGCTCTACGTATTGCTTAGTATCTGTAGAAAGGTATTCAAACTTCAATACATATATCTTGAAGTCCATCCATACCCAACGATTCGTGGTTGAATCCTTACGTTCAAACGCCCATTGAGGAATGGTTGATACGTTTGTCTGATAAGGCACGTATGACTTGGCCATAGCTTGAATCTGAGCTTCGTTAAACCCAGCATCTATGAGTTTATCATAAATAGACTGAATTGTCTCAGCTTCAATGTGACCAATTGCTACAGGCTCTTCCTGGTTATCTTCGTTCCAAAGCATCACCATACGAGCTGGATCCACGTACTTAACTTTTACTTGTCCAGTGATGGGGTCATTGTAAATCTTGGCCGCTCGGAAGTGGAAGTCAATCGCGTCACGATTAAATTCCATTCTCTGACCAGCCCAGTTAGAAGAACGAAAGCCGGACTCAGCCAGCTTCTCCAGTGCAACCTCATACTTTGTTTTGAAAAACCCAAGACGGTCAGCCATCTCTAACATGGTCTCGTCTTTAGGCACAAAAGGCAACTTGAACTCAGGAAGCCCAAGTTCTTTCATCAAAGGATTTGTAAAATTCGCCTTAGCGTAGATGTCATACTTGCTGCGCTTCTTTTTATTGATGATATTTTTATCAAGAGAAACACAATCAAGTTTATAGTCGTTATCTGAAAGAATCGATAGAAGAACATTCGATAGTTTTCGCATGGGGGAGAAAATGTCATAGCTTACGTTAGCCATAGCCTTTCTCTGAGCCTTGCTTAATCCTTTTGTACTAGCAGCGGCATCCCCTTGGCTTATCGCCCTTGTACCAATTGGAGATCCATTGGTAAACCAGTTTTTATATTTTTCTTGAGATTGATTACCGGCGCCGTAATTCCTAGTTTCCTGCATTTCAGGAAGTTGGCTATAAGTAAAATATGTACCCCCGGCACAGAATCGAGAATACAAAGCTCGCGCACAACGCAAACCAAATTCAGGCTTTAGCTTATCAATCTCAGGTATGTTGTCGTTTGGAAACAACATACTGCCAAGTATTTGTGGCAATATCATATTTTACAAATTTAGTTTACCAGCACAAATGTAGTAAATTTTTTATTAAATAGTTGAAAACAATCATTCTACATCAAACATTGTAAAACCACCTTTTATCTCTATTGGTTGATACACTTCTTTGTAAAGATCTGGCATTCTGCTCTTTATGGCTCTCATGCACCATCCTGTTGCGGCACACAAGTCATGGTTGGTCAAATCATCAAGGCCCCTCATCTGACTCCACTCCTCAATTATCTCCCACATTTTCACGTACTTAACATTGTTGTTGAAGAAGGTCATGATGTCCCCGGCCATTTCATTTTTTTCTGCTTCGCCGGCCCAAACTCCGGGCCTATTGTCTTGTTTTCCATCGGAACCTAAGTCTTTCAAAAGATATCCGTCAAAACCATTATCTCTGAAATATTCGACCAATGCCTCTCCATCAGGCCATTCTGGATAAACGTATGCACCAAGGAATACAGCGGCCTTTAGCCACTCTTCATGATACTCTGCTTTATCTTCAGTCTGTTTGTTGTATATCAATATCCAGTCATTGCTGACCCATTCGTTTCTTGGTTTGTTATCTGGATCTACTTGACTATCTCGCTTGTAGAAAACCGCTGCCGCTGCATTAGACTTCTTCTTGCCTACAGTGTTTCGTTTGTGGAATTTTACCGGGTCACAACATAAAAAATACTTATTCATTAC
>CANGVZ010000115.1 GCA_947457285.1 Flavobacteriales bacterium
ATCCGCCTTGGGCTTCTCCAATAGGATTTCGAAGATGGAAAAATATCCATCGGTAAGCGAAAATGAGACTTTCTTTTCTTTGTCTTTTGAAGGATCTTGCTGATCCTGCTTTTGATCGTTGGCCGCGACAGCTGCGTAGCTCAACAACAAAGACGACATCAAAGTGAGGATACTCTTTTTCATTTCACGGAATATTTAGTGTGCTAAAGATAGATTATTATTGAAAATGCAAACGCCTTTAACAAATATTTATGGAACAAAAACTTCTGATGGGGCAAAAATCCTGGATGCAGTATTCGTTTCTCTTTTCTTCCTTTCCATTTGTTGGGCTGTATTCGTGATGGACGAATACCTCGGTTATCGCATGAATCAATATGGCATGCTTCCCCGTGATATGGAAGGTCTTCGCGGCATTTTCACCATGCACTTTATTCATGGCAGTCTCGAACATATTTGGCACAACACGTTAGGGTTTTTGGTATTAAATAGCTTTCTGTTTTATTTCTATCGCACCATCAGCATTCGTGTTTTTCTATTCACCTTTTTGGTGAGTGGAATCTTACTTTGGATCATTGGCCGACCGACGTATCACATTGGCGCGAGCATGTTGCTCTATGCGCAGTTTTCTTTTTTATTCTTTAGTGGGCTAATAAGAAAAAACCCGCAAATGATGCGGGTTTCTTTAATCGTTGCTCTTTATTACGGATCGCTCGTTTGGTATTTATTCCCGATCGATCCGAAAGTATCTTGGGAAGGTCATTTATCCGGCTTTCTCGCTGGCATCATGGCCGTCTTCGTATATCGCAAAGTGGGTCCTCAGCGCAAGGTGTACCAATATGAATTGGAACCTGATGAGGAAGAGGTGGAAGAACTTACGAGTTTAACATCACCGGCTTCACCAACATTAGAATATCCTCAGACACATCATCCGCTTCCACCTGAGTCAAAATCCCAGCGCGATTAGGAGCGCTCATTTCGATGTTCACGTTTTCGGAAGTGAGGTTGCCGAGCATTTCTTGAAGGAAGCGTGAGTTGAATCCTATTTCCATATCGTCACCTGCATACGAACAAGTGAGACGCTCTTGAGCTTCGTTTGCGAAATCCAAATCCTCTGCAGAAATATTCAATTCGCTACCACCCATACGAAGGCGCACCTGATGTGTAGTCTTGTTGGCGAAGATGCTCACACGCTTGATAGAACTCAAAAGATCGAGACGATCAATTGTCAACTTGAATGGGTTTTCTTTTGGAATAACCGCTTCGTAGTTGGGGTATTTACCTTCAATCAAACGGCACATCAAGGTCACATTATCAAATGTGAAAAGAGCGCTGTTCTCAGTGTATTCGAGTTTCACTTCTGTCTTTTGTGAACCGAGAGAACCTTTCAAAAGGTTGAGCGGCTTCTTTGGAACAATAAAAGAAGCAGGGCTATCACCACCTACGTCTGTGCGGCTGTAGCGAACGAGCTTATGAGCATC
The DNA here is from genome assembly GCA_947457285.1 of Flavobacteriales bacterium. Lineage (GTDB taxonomy): Bacteria > Bacteroidota > Bacteroidia > Flavobacteriales_D > Sanyastnellaceae > JAIXWP01. Next base: position 1,479 of record CANGVZ010000115.1, read on the forward strand.
AGTAGCTACGAAACGCATGCTATTTTCATGAATTTCGAAGAATACACCGCTCATTACAGGGCGCATATCATCGTTACCCGTAGCGAAAAGCGTCTTATTGATAGCACGTGCCAAGGCATCGCTTTGAATTACCAAAGATTTTTGGTTTTCCATCACTGGAGCCTTTGGGAACTCATCGCCGTTGTGGCCGTTGAGTTTATATTTTCCGTAATCGCTTGCGATTTCGATCGCGTAAGTCTTCTCATCCACACTGAACGTCAACGGCTGCTCGGGAAGACTCTTGAGAATATCGAGAATCAACTTCGCTGGAACAGCGATCATGCCTGTTTCTTTAGACTGGATGGTCATTTTATTGCTCATCGCCGTCTCCAAGTCAGAGGCTGAAATGGACAATTCATTTTCCTTTATTTCAAAAAGAAAATTATCGAGAATTGGCAAAGTGTTGCTCGAATTCAAAACTCCACTAAGCATCTGTAATTGCTTGAGAAGAGCGGTACTTGTAACTACAAACTTCATTTTTTCTGGTTTGATTGCGCGCAAATATAGTAGTTAGACCTCGGAAAGGCATTCTTCGTCGCGAGCGGATTATTAACAAAAGCCCCTTTATGATTTGTAATCGGAGTGTGGGTAGGGCTCGATGTGCGTCAAAACGTCGTAAACCGCAGGATTGGCGGCCATTATGGCGTCTTTGACGCGGTGCCCGATATCATGTCCCTCAAACACAGTAGCTTGCGCATCAACTTCTACGTGAATGTCCACAAAAAGCTCGAAACCCATCTTTCGCACGAAACACTTTTCTATGGCAATAACTCCCGGTACACCTTCTGCGACTTCACGAACTTCTTTCACTACATCTTCTGGAAGTGCTTTATCCATCAATTCGCTGAAAGAAGGAGAAAATATCTTATAGGCATTCCAAGCGATGAATGCACCCGCCAATAGCGCCGCCCAATCATCTGCGCTTTCGTAGCCTTCGCCACCAATGAGGGCAATGGCGATACCGATGAACGCGGCCACGGAAGTGATAGCGTCCGCGCGATGGTGCTGAGCCTCGCCTTTCACCGCGGTACTATTGATTTCAACCGCTGTATTCATCACATATCGAAATACCAACTCCTTCCCTATGACTACAGCCCCAATCACAATCAACGTCCAAGCCTTAGGCGCCTCGTGCGGGGTCATGATATTGCTGATGGATTCAACACCAATAAGAATCGCAGCGGCCAAAAGAAAAAGACTGACGATGACACCCGCAAGCGGTTCGGCCTTGCCGTGACCATAAGGATGGTCGTCATCAGGAGGACGAGAAGCGGCGCGCAGGCCGATCCAAACGATCATCGAACTCAAGACATCTGAGGTGCTTTCAATTGCATCCGCAATCAGAGCATAACTATGACCGAAAAAACCAGCAGCTCCTTTTATTAGAGCCAAAACGAGATTGAAACCAATGCCATGCTTCACCACGCGGATACCATCGTCTGCGGGGTGCGAGCCTGACTTTTTTAGTGATGACATGAAACAAAAGTACAACGTGAGTGCTTTTCTAAACCAAATTTGTGCGCTCAGACGTATGATAAAAATCGCCTTCGACCCCATCTATTGTCATCCTCTACCAGAAGGACATCGCTTCCCGATGTTGAAGTATGAACTCATACCCGGACAATTGATTCACGAAGGCAGTTTTAGCGAAGCCCATTTTTTTTCACCAAAAAAAATGGATGAACCAACAGCGCTGCTCGCACATGATAGCGCATACGTGAGCAAACTTCAGAACCTCGCGCTTACCAAACAAGAAGAACGCAAAACGGGATTTCCATTGAGTGAGCAATTGGTGGAACGCGAATTCATCATCATGCAAGGCACGCTGGACATGAGTTTGGCTGCGATTGAAAATGGAATTGGTTTTAACGTAGCTGGCGGAACGCATCATGCCTATCGCGATCGCGGCGAAGGATTTTGTTTGCTCAACGATATAGCGATATCGGCGCTTTATTTATTAGAGAAAAAATTAAGAAAAAAAATTCTCGTCGTTGACCTCGACGTGCATCAGGGCAATGGTACCGCTTCTATTTTTGAAAATGATCCGCGCGTGTTTACCTTCTCAATGCACGGAGGTAATAATTATCCATTGCATAAAGAAAAAAGCGATCTCGATATTCCTTTGCCCGATGGCATCCGCGACGAAGCCTATCTCGAATTATTGCACCAACATTTGCCCGTACTCATCGATACCGTGCAGCCTGACTTCATCTTCTATCAATGCGGCGTGGACATATTAGAAACCGACAAATTGGGAAGATTAAAAGTGAGTTTGGAAGGCTGCAAGAAGCGCGACGAATTCGTCTTAAAAACAGCTCATCGTCACAACATTCCCATTTGCTGTTCGATGGGCGGCGGCTACAGCGAAGACATCCGCATCATCGTCGATGCCCACTGCAACACGTTCCGAATAGCGGGGGAGCTGTACTAGAAAAGGAACAAGGGATTATTGGGAACAGGGGAACAAGGGATTATTGGGAACATGGGATTATTGGGAACAAGGGAACAAGGGAACAAGGAACAAGGGAAGTTGGACGTTGGTGTTTGGAATTGGGAATTCACTTCGATTTCGTCGGACCCCGTTAGGGGTCATATATCTATAGGTCCCGAATAAAAGTCCCGTCGTACCGACCCTGTAGGGGTCGAACATTAGCGCCCCAATCATGATTCATTCAAATAATAATAGCCCACACAGTTGGAAGCAAAAAAATTCAGAATTCAGAATTCAAGAAATATAGAACTTCATGCAACTTTTAGGATATACATCACTGCTTTCAACAAAATAGTCCTTATATTTAGATTCTAAAACTTGAATATGAAATATACAATTTTCTTCTTTCTATTAATTCTCGCTCAAAATCACCTTCAAGCAACAACAGGATTTAGGGAAAATTGTGGTCAGATAAAAAATCAAAACGGACAGCAGGCAACTGCTGTCCGTTTTTTTCTGCAGTGCAATGGATTCAATGTTCAAATTCGGGACAATGGCTTCAGCTATGATTTTATACGAAAACATGGAAAGGAAACGGTTATTAATCGGGTAGATTTCGTTTTTGAAAATTTAAATCCAAATTTTTCAGTAAAAAAAAGTGTACCAACTCAGCCCTACAAAAAAAGCTTTGTTTCAGATAATGGTGCTATTCAATACGAAAAAATCACTTTCAGTGACTTTTATCCAGGAATAGACTTGGTTTTCAAAAGGAAAGGAAAAGATTTGTTCGAATACGACTTTGAAATCTCTCAATATGGAAATATCGAAGATATTACTTTCAACATCTCCGGTGCTGATATACACGCTGTCGAGGCAACTGAAATCTATCTAGGTAATACGTTTTTTCAATTTAAAGAAGTTATTCCATTATCCTTTGATAAACAAAAAAATCCAGTTCATGTTGCCTTCGATTTAGTTGGAGCAAACCAAGTTAAATTCAAGTCGGCAACTCACAAATGTGAAATCACAATTGACCCTACTCCTGAGTTGCTCTATGCCACATACACAAAAGAGGATTGGGGTATAGAGGACGTCCAATTCTTGAATAATATGGATTACATAACACTTGGGTATGGTGATCCTGTCAATATAGCTACTGAAGGCGCTTATCAAACAACACTTCAAGGAACTTCAAACGTCATATTATCGCGCTTCAGCTCATCTAATGTATTGATATGGTCTACTTACTTTGGTGCGGGATTAACGGCAGGCTTTGAGTTCGTTATTGTTGAAGATAAAATTGTATTCTGTGGTATATCAAACTCTACAGATCTACCAACTACAGATGCATTTCAACCAGAAAATGCTGGAGGACGCGACATAATCATATCCGTGTTTTCCTTAGATGGAAATTTCGAACATTGCACATATTTAGGAGGACAATTGGACGATTCTTCCAATTCCATTACAAATTTGGGTAATGGCAAAATAGCAATAGGCGGAAGAACAAACTCGTCAGATTTTCCCGTAATAAATTCCAATACGTCATTCTCAGGAAATACTGACGCAGTCGTTGCTGTCTTCGACATCACCAACTACTCATTCTTACTCTCCACAATTATCGGCGGGTCTCAAACAGATTTTATAAACGACGTTATTGCCGATAATAACGGTGGTCTTGTATTTATTGGAGCAACCAATAGCGCTAGCATAGATGTAATAGGAGAGGATGCATTACCCCCATCATTATCACAAATTTTTAATGGTGGCAGCTTTGATGGGCTGATGGGAACAATAAAGTCTAATATGAGTCTTGGATTCGCCGGATACTTAGGAAGTAGCGGCAGTGAAAATCTTAGATTTGGAGGGCGAAATAGTCAAGATAAGAATATCATTATTGGTGCACATGCCGGCAGTATCACACCATTTACAGCAGATGCACAGTTTACAAATTTGGAAGGTAGTTCTGATGGTGCTGTCCTATTTATATTTGATAACAACTTCAACATTGAGTACTGCAGTCTGTTATTTCAACCTTGGTCTTTCGAATTTGGAAATCTTGTTATTGATGAATCAGATCGAATCTTTGTCATTTCTGAAACGTCCTCAGAAGTGAATATTGCAACTGGAGGTGCATTTCAAGAGAATCTATTCATATATCCCTTTTCTCAGATTCCTAGCACAGATAGCTTCATATTTCACTTATCCCCTCAAGGACAAAAAATTTGGGGGACATATTTTGGTAACTACGCTTTTCAAGTGGGAACAGCTATAGACTATAAGGATTCTAAACTCATTATTGCTGGAAATACTAGCAGCGATGCGTCATTCCCTTTAGAATACCAATACTCGATAGTCACAAACGATGCTTTCTCACAACAGCTGACCTCAAGCGGTGGTTTTATCGCTGTTTTTGACCAGTTGGTTAGTGTAACCGAACCAACGGCCTCACAAAAGGGACTCGAAGTTTTTCCCAATCCCGCCTCTGAAACTATTTACATAATCGGTCATGACAACAAAGGCTCTCGATATTACATATATGATCTATCGGGAAAGGTTGTCGCATCTCAGTTGTTAAATCAATCAAGTATAAATGTTGCAAGCCTTACCTCAGGAATATACACGCTCGCAATACAATCCGAGGCTTCATTCTACACGATCAAATTTATCAAGCAATAGCAAACACAGTTCATATTCGGAATTCGGAATTCGCAATGCGGGAATCGCAACGAACATTACGAATTGTATTTCGCGAATTGTCCATTGCGCATTGATAATTGCGAATTCCAAACTCCAAACTCCTCCCGATAGCTATCGGGACTCCAATCTCTCGTTCCTTACAAGGATCGAATCAAATCGCAATAGAGCGAGGTTAGTAATACTTCTGCTTTTTTAGCGGTGGCA
>CANGVZ010000116.1 GCA_947457285.1 Flavobacteriales bacterium
CAGTATCATCGCCATTTTCAAGAAAAAATAAACCCATTGCTATCGTGCGAGAGGGATTGTCCTCATCGGTAATAATGCTGCGGTGGGCGAAAAATTCTTCAAGTGAAGTCACGAGACTTTTGCGCAAGCTGTGATATGCGTTGCGATTCACGGGCTTGTAGATCAGCGTCGCGAGGTCGCTATCGGCTTTATTTTTTAATATCAGATCAAAGAGTTGCAGTTTTTTGTCGGCCCCTTTGATGGACCGAATAAAGATTCTGAAGGTCTTTACCTCCTCCGGACTCATCAATTGTATGCAATTTTCAAGGAAATCCACAACTACGTTTTTAAATTATAAATAATTGACATTAAGTATTATAAATTAGTTATTGCGAATTAAGCAAGCTACGTTTTGCGAATATAGTCATTTTCTCATGAAAGTAGGAAGAACATTCTTTGCGACATGAAACAAATCACACAACACCTTTTTGCACGCCTCGTGGTAGGACTCGTAAAGTTGATCGGACGCATTTTGTTCCGCATACGCATCAGCGGCAGTCAGAATATACCAAGTGAAGGCGGCGCCTTGATTGTAGCGAACCACACCAGTTATATGGATTTTATCTTGATGGTTTGCTCCAGCCCCCGTCCGGTTCATTTTGTAATGAATGCGGATATTTTCAGAAAGCCATTGTTGCGTCCGCTTTTGGAAGCGTTGCATTGCATTCCCATATCACCGCGCCAAGGAGTGAATGATTACAAGGCCTTTAATGAAAGTGTTGCCGGACACATTCGCTCGGGCAAGCTCGTAGCCATCTTCGCTGAAGGTACGGTGACCAGAACAGGACAAATATTGGAGTTTAAAAAAGGAGTGGAACATCTTTCGCGCATCATTGACGCGCCAATTATTCCAATGCACTTCGATAATGTGAGCGGTACTCCATTTTCATACAGAGCTGGAATGCGCAATATGATTCGTGTACGCCTTCATTCTATTCGTAAAAAAGTAGGGGTAAAAATCGGAGCTCCTATTCAAGGACCAACCACTGCCTTTGCATTGCGCCAAGTGGTGAAAGAGTTGGAAGCGGAAAATTTTGCGCAACGTCTTGAAGAGCAAACGAGCCTGGAGCAACGTTTACAACAAAGTATGGCTTCTTCTAAAACAGGCAATTGGACTTGGAAAAGCGGTTCTACTTCTTTCAATGAAGTGCCTCGCTTGGTATCATCATTACACGAAAAACTGCAATATCTTACTTCAAACGAACCAGTAATCGCAGTGCAATTGCCCAAGTCGGAGATGCTTGCTGGAATTATTTACTGGGCAATGTTTCATCATAAAACACTCGTTCCAATTGATCCTCTATGGAGTAATGAGGAACGATTGTATATCATGAATGCAAGTGGTGCCAATGTGTTGATTACCACCAAAGACCTTGGCTTTACCGTACACGCTCCAGTGGCTGAGGTAGTTGTATACCAGGAAGATTTAGAAGAGAGCATTAGAGGCGGCAAGGCGCTCCATCCGATATGTCGCAATCTGCGCGCGGTAGGGAAGAGTTTTAGAAGCATTTTTTATAAAAAAGAAAATGTAAAACCGCTCGCATTGTTTGCCGAAAAACGCGGAGAAGAATTGCAGATGATACCAATGTACGCCAGTCAGGTGAAGGCGGTGATAGAGGGGATGAGACAAATTTACTTTTTCAAAAAAGGCACGCAAATGTTGTCAGACCTGCCATTGGGTGTTGCTTATGGCTATGTGCTCGAGTGGATCATGCCAGTTTACAACGGATTGAATGCAAGTCTTGAAATAGAGCGTGACACAACGACATTGATTGCTAAAATTAGTGAAGCTAAACCTGAATTGATCTTCGTGCAACCGCATCAGTTGAAAGCTCTGAGTGCTGTGGCAAGTGAGCGCAATATGCCATTTTTGACGCACGTGTTTACCGCAGACGTACATCCAATGAATGACAGTGTGCAAACGTTGATTCGCAGAGGCATACAAGTGATGACCTGCGCAGGAATGAACGCCTCAGCTTCCGTTTTTGCCGTGAATCTTCACAACTACACTGGTCGTGATATCGTAGGAAAACCGCTATATCAAGAAGCTTATGATGAAGATAGTTTGGGTAAAGCATTGCCAGGAGTTGCTTTGAAAATTGTATCACCGAATGATCATTCGGTAGTGTTGGGATGTGAAGAAGTGGGTAGAATTTTGATCAAAGGAGCGGTGATGGAAGACAGCGATCAGTGGCATGACACGGGCCATTGCGGATGGATGGATCACAAGGGATTTGTACACGTTGCAGATAAGGGAGAGGGCTATTGGACGTATTCTGAGGCTTGTTGAAACGTCACTTTTCATTCCACATAAAGACGTGTGGATTATCGATAAATTTTTCGAGGTCGTCAGCGGTGATGAGTAGCGCTAGGTCAACAACCCAAAGCATCATGCCGCCACCGAGGGTGAGCGTGTAAAAAATGGGTACTTTGACATCGGTACCGAGATAGAGGCGATGGACTCCGAACATGCCCAGGGAAATATTGAGGGCGATGGCGACGAGTCGGGGATTATCAGCACGGAAGATTTTTTGCGTCACAGCGCGCGGCCGCATGTTGCCATCGTCATCTGTTTTGAAAAGCAGTGAAGCCGCAAACCCAGCCACTTCCGCCCGCCGCTCCTGCCCCGCCGCGGCAGAAAAGGAGAATACGAAAAGGAGTATGGCGAGGAGGCGGATCATGGAGCGAAATTAAGAACAAGGGGGGGAAGAACAAGGAACAAGGAATAAAGAACAGGGGAATAGGGAATAGGGAATAGGGAATTTTGGAGTTTGGAATTTGGAGTCTGAATTCCAAACTCCAAATTCTAATTTCCAATCTCTCCCGCTATGCTTTCTATTGTTCGCGAATCTTCGATTCGGTATGGGGCGCTTTCGGTGCGGCGGAGGGCTTTGAGGTAGGAGCCGGAACCGAGGCGGGCGCCGAAATCGTTGGCGATGGTGCGGATGTAGGTGCCCTTTGAACAGCGGATGCGGAAGTCCACTTCGGGCAATTCGAAACGAGTGATTTCAAACGCATGCACTGTTACTAAAGCTTGGCGCATCTTAATTTCAATGCCTGCGCGTGCGGCTTCATAGGCGCGCTTTCCATCAATTTGCTTGGCGCTGTATATGGGGGGCGTTTGCATTTGTTCGCCCAAAAAAGAAGCCGCAGCATTTAGCGCCGCGGCGTCATCAATATGTTCTATAGGAAAATTTCCTTCAGGGGTTGTTTCCAAATCAAAACTTGGCGTGGTCTGTCCGAGAAAAATCGTACCGGTGTATTCTTTTTCACCTATCATGATTTGATCAATCATTTTGGTACACCTTCCGGTACAAATTACCAAAAGTCCGGTGGCCAAGGGATCCAGCGTGCCTGCATGTCCGATTTTAAACTTGGGAGCCTTGAGATTGTGACGAAAATGCCACTTCAATTTTCCTACCACATCAAAGCTCGTCCACCCGTAGGGTTTGTCAATAAGCATGATGCTTCCATTCACTACATCCTCCACGGACTTATATTCAAAAGGCTTTGGAATCATGCGGCAAAGGTAGCCGAATTTATCCTACGCGCTTGATGCTACAACCCACTGGCTTGGTTTCGTTGGGTGAAATTTTCTTGCCCGCAGCCGCATTCTTCATCGCCTCTTCCAGCCAATGTTCTTTTACTTTTTCTGGTCCTTCATTGCTATCGTCGATTGAACCTTTGTAATTCAATTTCATGTTTTTGTCAAACATAAACACATGCGGAGTGGTGCGCGCGCCGAAGGCATCTGCGAGTTCAGAGTTTTTGTCGAGGAGATAGATCGCATCGCCATAACCCATTTTGCTGGCGCGCTCTTTCATATCATTGAGGTTATCGCCTTTCTCGCGCTTCGCCTCATTACTATTCACTAAAACAAAACCGATATTCAGTTCGTCTGCCTTCTTCTTGAGTGCGGCATAGCGTCCGTCCCAACCTACGCCATACCCTTCGGCACCAACCACGAAAGGACAGGTGTTGCAAGTGAAGATTACGAGCAGACCGTTTGGTTTTTTGAGATCAGTGAGCGAATAGGATTTGCCGTCGGTGTGCGACATCTTGAGATTCGCCTGCGGCGCCTCGGCACCGATGGTGATGCTTTCTTTCACATCTTTATTTGAGATGGTGAATGACCAGGTGGCCGCTATCAGCAAGAGGCCACCAAAAAACAATGCAATCTTTTTCATGTATCTGGTTTTGCCGCCTAAGGTGATGAAAGAATGGATGCACAGGAATTAAAAAATGTTATTTAAAAATATTTTCTCTTGTGAATGAGACACTTAGCCCTGAAAGCCGCAACAAATGGGTGAACCCGCGTAACCTTTTAGTGCAGTGCTAGCGTTAAAGACCATGTAAGTTCTCATGTAGAGATATTAGATAGTTTAATTGTTTTCATTTATTACCATTGAAGGCTGCTCAACGGAGCGGCCTTTTGGTATTTGGGAGCTTGGAGCTTGGAATTTGGAGCTTGGAATTTGGAGTCCCGATGGCTATCGGGAGGAGATTGGAACTTCTTTGTTCCCCTGTTCTTTTCCACCTTGTTCCCTTTGTTCCTTGTTCCTTGTTCTTTTTTTCTTAAACTTGTATTAAATTAAATTGGAAAAAATGAAAAAATATTTACTATTAATTTTTCTTTTTACAGCACTTAATGGGGTGGGGCAGTCGTGGTGTCCTGCGGGGTCGCAGTGGCACTATTCTCATGTTGGAATGACTGCAGGTGGCTATGTGGTGCTGCAATACTCAGGAGATACTTTGATTGAAAATCAATTGGCGCAAAAACTTAAACGAGACAGATTTCTATATAATTATTTGACGAGTGATTTTCTGTCTGAAGATCTCGGATATGAATTCACTTACGAGGATAATGGTGTGGTCTATACTCGACTCAACAACGCATGGGACACTTTATATAATTTCAATGCAGCTATCGGCGATTGGTGGTTTATGTCGGCACCATCTCAATGGGCAGATCTTGTTAAAACCACAGTGGTGGCCGAAGGCACCAAGGTTATCAACGGCGAAGAGCGACCTTACAAAGTCGTAGACTTTGGTGAAGAAGCAGGATCGAGTTTGGAACAGGACACCATTGTGCTGGGCATTGGTTCTATCAACGGATACCTCACACACTTTGACAATTTTATCGGCATGATAGACGGTCATGTAGCTGGTCCATTTCGTTGTTATTCCAATGATAATTTTTCACTCTATCAATATCCCAGCGCTCCGCCTTGCGAATTCATCGTTTCAACAAACGAACTGGATGCTCAACCCGCCATGCACGTTTATCCCAATCCTTGTCAAGATATCTTGTATGTTGAATTGGACCCTTCTTTTCATCTTATTGAAATCTTCGATAGTTCCGGCAGGTTAGTTCAATCCGTGCGCCCAACAAATACTGGCAATGCCTCTCCCATCGATTTGTCGTCTTGCCTTCCTGGTGTGTATTTCATCAAAGCGTCTTCTTTGAATAGAGGGGAGAGGGTTAATAGGGTAATAAGATAATAGGCTAGTATGCTAGTATGATAGTATGGTAGTATGGTAGTGTGTTCTCGTTCTTCCCACTCTATTCATTCTCATTCTGATTCTGTTTGTGATTCTAAAAAGCTTTGCGGGCCGTGGGGTTGGCGAATTCGCAAGCACTAATTCGCAATTACTAATTCGCAATTCAGAATCCCTTGTTCCCATGTTCCCCTGTTCTCGTTCTTGTCCTCCCCACTCTATTCATTGTCATTCTGATTGTGATTCTGATTCTAAAGGAACGTTGCTGGCCGTGGGGGAGGTTGGAGTTTGGAATTTGGAGTTTGGAATATGGAGTTTGGAATTTGGAGCTTGGAGATTGGAGTTTCCTTGTTCCTTGTTCCCCCCTGTTCCCCTTGTTCCTTGTTCTTTTTTTCCTTGTTCTTTTCCTCCTTGTTCCTTGTTCTTTTCCTCCTTGTTCTTTTTTTAGAATGAGAATCACAATCAGAATGAGAATGAATGGAGATTGAGAGTGAGATTGGGATTGAGATGGAGAGTGAGATTGGGATTGAGAGTGGGGGTGAGAGTGAGAGTGGGGGTGAGAGTGAGAGTGGGGGGGAGATTAAATAAAAACCAAGCCTCCCGTCGGGAGGCCTGATTTAGGATTTGGGGGGAGGCGGATTTAACCTCAAAGCGATCGGTCTCCCTTCCAAACATGTATAGATGATTCTAAGTGTTTCAAGAGCTTTTTTGAACAGAACAAATGAAGGGATTGGGGAGGAGACCGTTCTAAGGTATTTCCCGTAATTGCGAAAACTTATGCATCTTGCGGCGGTTTACTAAACATTATGAAGATCTACACCAAAAAAGGAGACGACGGTACTACGGGTTTGCTCGGTGGCACTCGCGTACCGAAACATCATTTGCGCATCGAATCATACGGAACAGTGGATGAGCTCAACTCTTACTTAGGCCTCTTGCGCGATTTGCATCCTGTGCTTGAAAGCGAGGTGTTGGAGATTCAAGACCGTCTGTTTACCCTTGGAAGCCATCTAGCACTCGATCCATCTCACGTGGGAAAGATGAATCTGCCTCAAATCGACGAGCGCGATGTTACTTTCTTGGAGCAACGTATGGATGCCATGGATGAGGTCTTGCCTCCCATGCGCAATTTCGTATTGCCGGGTGGTCATCCGGTGGTTTCTCACTGCCACGTGGCACGCACAATATGTCGGAGGGCCGAACGTTTGGTGGCGGCGCTCAATGAGCATGAGCCTGTGCCTCAAGTGATTATGCATTATCTGAATCGTCTGAGCGACTATTTATTCGTCCTTTCGAGGAAGTTGACGCA
>CANGVZ010000117.1 GCA_947457285.1 Flavobacteriales bacterium
GCTCGGTAAATGCGATGACCTGCTCGACCAGTTTGGTGGGCACGCTATGGCTGCCGGATTGAGCATGAAGCCTAATTACTTCGAAAAATTTAGACAGCGATTTGATGAAATCATTCAAGAATCGCTTCAGGGAGCTCGACCAAAGCCCTACATCGAATATGATGAGGAAATAAATCTCTGCAACATCGACGATAAATTCTATCGTATTCTCCAACGTTTTGCGCCATTCGGTCCGGAAAATATGAAGCCCGTCTTTCTTGCACGAAACCTAATGAATGCAGGCGGAACGCGGGCGGTAGGTGAAAACTTAACACACTTGAAACTCTCTGTCTTTGGCGCGGAAAGAAGAGAGAAAAAATTCGACGGTATCGGTTTTGACCTTGGAAAGTGGGCTGCTCCGATTACTCAGAATGTTCCTGTAGATATTCTATTTACAGTTGAAGAAAACGTTTGGCAAGGCCAACGTTCTCTTCAACTAAATGTGAAAGACATTCGATTTTCCGCTTAATACATTTCTCCTGGCTTCAACGCATTCCAGCCCTGTGCCTTCAAGGCAATGGCTTCTCCAGCCTTTGTTATCATTCTGCAACCTGAACTCTCATCAGTGATATGTCCGATCACGCTGAAGTTAGGATTGCCTTGAATTTTTTCGAAATCTGACTGTTTGATGGTAAAGAGTAATTCATATTCTTCGCCGCCATTCAAAGCAGCCGTGGTGTAATCCAGGTTGAATTCCTTCGCCGCAGCAATGGTTTCAGGGGCAATCGGAATTTTTTCCTCATAGATATCACAGCCTACAAAACTCTGATCGGCTAGATGCATGAGTTCAGAAGAAAGTCCGTCACTGATGTCGATCATAGAGGTTGGCTTCACATCCATTTGAGCAAGCAACTGTACGATGTCCTTTCTCGCTTCGGGCTTCAATTGTCGCTCCAATACATAATCATAACCTGTTAGATTGGGTTGAGCTCCCGGTGCAGATCGAAATACTTCTTTTTCTCTTTCTAAGATTTGAAGCCCCATGTAGGCGCCGCCCAAGTCTCCCGTCACGACTACTAAATCATTTACTCTCGCACCTGATCGGGTGGCTATTTTTTCTGGCTTTGCAAATCCAATCGCAGTTACGGAAATGATTAGACCCGAAGTGGAAGACGTGGTGTCACCACCTACGAGATCAACTTCATACCACTCACAAGCTTTTTTAATTCCTGCATACAATTCTTCAATGGCTTCCAGAGAAAAGCGATTGCTGACTGCAATGCTTACCGTTACTTGTTTAGGTGTAGCATTCATCGCAAACACATCACTGAGATTCACGACAATGCTCTTGTAACCCAAATGTTTCAGAGGAACATACATCAAGTCAAAATGCACTCCTTCCACAAGCATATCCGTAGTCACCACCACTTGATCTCCTTGTGAAACCTCTAATATTGCTGCATCATCTCCAACTCCCTTAATAGTGGAAGGATGGTGAATTTTAAAATATTGCGTCAAGTGCTTGATGAGACCAAACTCACCTAGTTTTTCTAATTCCGTGCGGTTGTCATTCATGGTGCAAATTTGCACCAATAAATCATGCCGCCAACTGCTCTCTGAATTTCTTTCCAGTCACTTTGCTCTTGGCCCAAGAATGAAAGTCGAAATATTCAAAAACGAACTGCTCAAATGGGTTCTTTCTCAAGCCATCCAATTGTTCTGACAAATCCTGATACAGATCATCATTGGATTTATTGGTGCGCTTTTTAAGCATTTCGTTGATGAAGCCCAACATCACATTTTCAAATTCAAATACTTTATTGCGGGTCGCGAGGAAGCGCTGAGTAGATCTGAGAGTATAGGGTAGAAGCTCTTTATTACCCAATTCAAGATGGATCACAAGGTTCAATATCTGAGCGATGCAATGAATGTCTTTACTCTTGTCAATGTCAACGTTGTTCAATAACTTGTTCACCCACTTTAATGATTCGTGATATTGCTCAAGTCCGAAATAGATCACCGCAATGTTGAAGTAAAAATGCGCTTTGCGAACATTGCTCAAATGTTCTTGAAAAGCACCCAAACCAAGTTTAATTTCTGGAATGATTTCCAGGCCTTTTTCAAACTCACCACTTTGAGCATATAAAGCCAATTCTGTGCTCTTTCCAAGTGAGAAAAGACGGATCTCCAAGTCTTCATTCATTCTCTCAGCAAGGGTTTGAGGGAAGGCACGCAATTCATCAAGATATTTAAAAGCTTCGTCCCATTGCCCGAGGCGCATACCGACATAAATGGTATTTGATAGTACTGATAGGTAAATTCCTGGCTCTTCTTCAAAGAGGTGCGGATGCTGCTGAATGATTTCAATGTTTTCTTTTAAGAAAGGATAGCAAAGGGCATATTCTCCCAGAGCAAAATGATAAGCGCTGCTAATGTGACGCAACAGGTACTCATTCTCTACGCCGATATCCTGTTTGGCAAGACGCTTTTTCACGTCATCAATCAATTGCTTGAAATGACCAGTTTCCTCTTCTGTGCGCACCTTTCCCTGACGGTAAAGTTGCGAGAATATTTTACTTTTAATATTCCAAAGCTCTTCGGTGGTTTTTAGTTTTTCATGTATTTCGATATCGCGTTTTAGAATATGGTCTAACTCTGATATTTCTTGAATATCATCATAGTTTCCTTTTTCGATTATTCTCTTTTCCCATTTAGAAATTTCGATCAAAACGGTATAGAGTTCATGCTTCTCAGCTACTTTTCTTGCGCTGTGAAGCACCTTGGCACTTTGATCATACAGAGATTTATTATATAAAATCTCTGCAGCATGCACTTGTCTGTGAATTTGGGCTTCAATACTCGAGTTGGAGTGGAAGCTATCAAGGCTCTTCAAAAGGGCGTTGTACAGTCTATTTTTTGCAATCGAAAAGCGGTTAACGAAGCCTTTATCCTTGAATTTTTTCAAAAGTTTTTCTTCGTCATACTCGTCTTGTTTATCGATGGCGTCAAACAAGGTTTGATAGTTGTTTTCATCGCCAATAATGTGTCGAGAAGAGAATACTTTAAAGTAACGCTTCTCAGGCTTGCTCATACTCTTGATGAGTTTGTGCAATTGATCTGATGCTTTGTTTGACATAACGAACAGGTTTTAGTAAGTACTTAATTATTGGTTTGGTACTCCTAAATTTCGCAATTCGTTTCAAGTCACAAGCGTGTAATGAACGAACGGTTCAGTATTTCAAATTAAAGGATGGATTTTAGAATTTAACGGAATTCCTATTTTAAGGAAATAATTGCCTTTCCTTGTATCTGTCTGGTTTCCAGTGCGTGGTGTGCTTTAGAGAGTTCTTCTTGGGAAAATACACCGCCGTTGACAGGTTTGACTTTCCCCTGTTTCCACAGTAATACTAATTGCTCCATGCACTCCTGAATAATATGTGCGCGGTGATCGCCCACCTTGAGCATGTTCACTCCAATGATGGATTTACTTTTTGCTAAAAGTAAAATAGGCATCAGCAATCCCATAGACCAAAGCAATTTGATTGTAGCCCATTTGCCACCTGTTTTTCCGCTGCGTTCGGCGAATCCATAGAGAACGAGTCGACCACCGCTTCCCAAAAGACGCATGTCTTTTTTAAATGTACTGCCAGCGATGGAATTGAAGCTCACATCCAATTTGTCGCCATTGAGCGCGCTATGGATAGCAGATTCATAATCTTCAGTGTTGTAATTATATGCTTTGATACCGCGTTGAATCAACGCTGTTTTTTTTTCATCAGATCCTACAGTCGCATAAATTTCACAACCAATATTTTGGAGTATTTGAATCAATGCTGTGCCTACACCGCCCATTGCTGCGTGAACAAGTACTTTTTCTCCTTTTCTGCATTGCTGCACATAACAGGCGCTGTAATAGGCGGTGGCGTATTGGGTTCCAAGTGCACACGCTTCTACATCAGGCATGTCATCTGGAATTTCCGCTATACCCGTTGTTGGAGTGCATACGTGGGTCGCATAAGCTCCGAATCGAGTGAGTGCTGCGACTCTTTTATGAAGCCATTTTGAATCTACATTTTTACCAATGGCAATCACTTTTCCTGTTGCATCATAACCAATAATCGCGGGCAAAGGAGGGGCTTCGCGATATAAGCCATTGCGGGCCAACACATCGGCGAAGTTCAGACCGAATGAGGTAACTTGAATCAACACTTCATTCTCTTGCGGCTCTGGAATGGCTATCGGACGCCATTCGAAGGCTTCATGCGCCGCTCCGTTCTTAACAAGAAATGCGGCTCTAGGCTGGTGTTCCATTGCGCTTGATTTTTATGGTAGAACCTGTGTCAGTCGTGAAAATAAGGCGATCTCCTTGAGTAGTTTTCTCATATTGAATCGCAGTAATCTTTTTACCCTTTGCGTAATTCCAGCCGCTGGTATTGGTGCCTTCTGAGGTTAGATTCATGACCTCGCCATTTTCTAGCCCAACGAGAATGCGATAGGTCTTGTTATTTTCATAATCAAAAGCATATGCTCCTGTGCTGGGCTTGCTTTTCAGCGCCATGGGGAACCTGCCCACATTTTTACCATTTCTATCCAGGAGATATAGTTTGTTTCCAGCAACAAATAAATACTGAAGTTTACCATTTTTGAAAGCATCGATTTGAATCACATCACCGATGATAGCCCCATCTAGAGCCACTTTCCAAAGGGATTTACTATCACTTCCCAAAAGCTCAATTTCTCCGCTGCTCGTATATCTTATGGTTTCATTGCTATTATCCTTGTGATTTTTAACAGTCCAGCTATTACCCGAACTTTCATTCGGTATTACCGAACGTTCATTCGGTTTTATAGTGTCATTAGCTGGAATAGTAGATTCTATAGGCTCAGTAGCATTTTGAATGCCATTTAGGCTTCTCATATAGGTTATTATCGGCCAGCTATCGGTGCTCGTGACATGAATCTCTTCTACGCCTAATGCTTGCAGAATGCTGTTGAATCCAATTGGCAAAGTTGAGTTTAATATCAGGTTTCCGTGCCAAATAAGTGCAGTACGCGGATGATTTTTTAAAGCAGCCGGTGTCTTGAAATTACTGCTTGTGGCAATCTTGGTGATGAGATTTGAACTTTCGGCTGCATAGAGTACGCCGTTTTTGAAAACACCATAATTGTGTACAGTCAACGCTGTATTATTCTCGTATCTCGAAAACATTTCAGGATATTTGAAGGTCAGAATGCCGTTAGCACCAAGGTCTGCGATTGTTTTAAGTTGGGGCATCCAATCGGTAGTATCGCTAATCTCATAAAACGCAACAGGTGTGGTGACGCTGTCATCCGTCATATAAAAGGTTCCGTAAGTTCCTGAGAGACGGTTGATCCAGATTTCGTTGAGATCGCAGGCGCAACTGTCACCTATGGCCAGCCAGGCTTGAGACCAGAAGTCTTTTTTTTCTTCTGGGAATAGGAATTCATAAATGTTATTGTGTGCCTCGGCAACGTCAGCGTTTAGCCAGACTTCCCAGTCATTTACCCCTTCTGGAATGACAGAGGACATGGTGCGTTCATGACCACTCCCAATCGCGAAGATGCGGTTTTTTTTATTCTTGCTAATCGCTGTTCCGGTGCATCGTTGCGAATTGTCGACAGTAGATTGAATTTCCAAATTTATCCAGCTATCATCGTTGAGTTTTGCGTAGAAATTGAGCGCAGCATCTTTGGCGGCTTTATCTCTGAGTTGGGTGAGCACTTCCTGTGAAGTAGGGTTTTTCATTGCTAGAATGCACGATTCAAGCATAGAACTTGAATTCGAACCAAGACACAAACCATCATAAACAGCATAGTAAATATCATCCATTTGATAAATGCTTACCCCTTGAAACTCTGCGCCAGACGGAGCGTTGGCTTGAATGTCATTTATCGTAAATTGAGAAACAACTGGAATCGAAAATGCGATTTTTGAGGGGTCATTTGCAATAAAAAAAAGGCCTGAGTTAGAGGATATCTTCTGAGAGACTTCCACTTTCGCGAATAGAGTGACCACTTTTTTCCAAGTTTCGAACGAAGGCAGTTGTTGCAATGATGGAAATTCTTCTAAGATATTGGCTGTATTATGAATGGGATTGCATTCAATGATGATTTCACTTTCAGTGGGGGCGGCCAACCACGGGTCTTTGCCGACTTCTTTTTCTTTTAAAAAAGTAAAAAAGACATACGCAATAAAGGCAAGGCCAGCGATTACGAGCAGCGGAAATAGAAAGCGTTTCATAGATTCTTTATCTGATGCTAAATAAAAAAAAACACCCCGACTCTGGTCGGGGTGTCAATATAGGTTCTACACAAAAGGATGTGAGAAGTCTTATTTTCCGAGAACGCTGCGTGAAATAACGATTTTCTGCACTTCACTTGTTCCCTCGTAGATCTGTGTGATTTTCGCATCGCGCATCAAACGCTCCACGTGATATTCTTTCACAAATCCGTATCCACCGTGGATTTGAACAGCTTCTACTGTGTGTTTCATTGCCACTGTTGAAGCATAGAGCTTGGCCATGGCGCTGGCTTCGTCGTAGTTCAAGCCTTGGTCTTTCATCCAAGCTGCTTTGTAAACAAGCAAGCGAGCTGCTTCAATTTCAGTTGCCATATCAGCAAGCTTGAAAGCGATAGCTTGGTGTTGTGATATTTCTTTGCCGAATGCTTTTCTTTCCTTTGAATAGGCAAGGGCTAGTTCGTAAGCTCCTGCTGCAATTCCAAGTGCTTGCGCAGCAATTCCGATACGGCCACCGCTGAGGGTTTTCATCGCGAATTTGAAACCGAAGCCATCTTCACCAATTCTATTTTCTTTTGGAACTTTTACATCTTGGAACATCA
>CANGVZ010000118.1 GCA_947457285.1 Flavobacteriales bacterium
AATTGACACGACAGATAGTAATCCGGTTGATTGACCTGTGGACTCGGGAGAAATATAGCAGATCAAATCTTTATATCCATCACCATTCATATCCATATGGTCAATGATGTGAGCGCCATTTGTAACTAGCATGTCCACCTCATCCAAAAAAAATCCTGTTCCATCATTGTAATGGATTGCATACAGACTGCTCTGATACATTCTGTAAATAATGTCGTTCAGGCCATCCTGATTAATATCCTCTACGACGTAACCAAGGGTTGTATATGCAGGAAATACTTGGAGTATCTGTGATTCAAAAAACAGGTCTCCTTGGTTGATCCAACTTCTGAGTCTGGAGTCACTTACTGTGACAAAATCCATCAATCCATCTGCATTCAAATCCTCAACCGTCATTCGAAACAGATCACCAAAAGCCTGCTGGCTAGGAGTATCATTATAGATAAAATCACCATCACAACGATAGAAAAAAAACATATCCTGTCCCCTTCTCATAAGGAAATCGGCATCTCCGTCGCCGTCGAAGTCTCGGCAATCCACCATATACACGGAGTTTTCAGTAAACTCAATTAGGATAATTGCTTTCGCGAACTCGCCCGGCGAGATGTATTTACTCCAAAAGATTCCGAAAATGGAAGACGAGACAATATCATCATGTCCGTCTTTATTGATATCGGCCAAAAAAACACCAAAGGCGTTATCGCAGCTTTCACTAATCCGTTCGCTATCTTGAGCAATAGAAGCATAAGAACACAACACCAATGAGATGAGGAAGAGAAGTCGAGTTAGTGGCATTTGATAAAGTTTAATATTTCAAATCCGAAGACAAGAATTACCAAATATAATATTTTTTTCCCACTCCTACCCCTACTCCTATTCCCTACTCCTACTCCTACTCCTACCCCCTATCCCCTATCCCCTATTTCCTATTTCCCATCGCCCATCGCCCCTCGCCCCTCGCCCATCGCCCCTCGCCTTTACACCACCACATTCACAATCCTCTTTGGCACCACGATTATTTTCTTGGGTTCCTTTCCCTCCAACCAATGCAATGCTTTCTCGTGGGCCAATGCCGCAGCTTGAACATCCGCAGGAGTTGCGTCAATCGGCATGGTCACGAAATAACGCGTCTTTCCATTGAAAGAAACGGGATATTCAAAAGAATCATCTTGCAAATGTTGTTCTTCCAAAGCGGGCCAAGCAGCTATCGTAATGCTCTCTGAATGTCCCAATCGTTCCCACAACTCTTCTGCGATATGCGGCGCATAAGGTGATATCAATATAGCCAAAGGCTCAAGTATTGAGCGCTTGTTGCATTTCAAATCTGTCAACTCATTCACAGCAATCATGCAAGTACTCACAACAGTATTCCATGAAAAACGATTCAAATCATCGTTGATTTTCTTAATCGTTTTATGCAAAACTTTCAATTCTGGCTTTGTCGCTGCTTCTTCTGAAATTGTAAACACATTCTCGCTATTGTGATATAACCTCCACAACTTTCTCAAGAAATTATGTACCCCGTTGATTCCCTTAGTATCCCAAGGTTTGCTTTGTTCGACGGGACCCAAAAACATCTCATAACAACGCAAAGTATCAGCACCAAACTTTTCTACAAGCTCGTCTGGTGTTTGAACATTGTATTTTGACTTCGACATTTTCTCCACCTCACTGCCACAGATGTACTTGCCTTCTGCATTGAGAATAAATTCTGCATTCGCATATTCAGGCAACCACTGTTTGAAGCCTTCCACGTCTAAAACATCATTATCTACCAAACTAATGTCTGCATATAGTGCCTGTGTAACGTGCCCTTCGCGCATATCGGCACTCACAAATTTGTTCGTATCTTTAATACGATACACGAAACTACTTCTACCCAAGATCATTCCTTGATTGATCATTTTTTTGAATGGTTCATCAAAAGAAATGAAACCACGATCATGGAGAATTTTTGTCCAAAAACGTGAATACAACAAGTGACCTGTCCCGTGCTCTGATCCTCCCACATACAAATCGACTTGTCCCCAATAATTTGATTTTTCTTTGCTCACCAATTCCTTTTCGTTGGAAGCGTCCATATATCTTAAGAAATACCATGAGCTCCCCGCCCACCCAGGCATAGTGTTGTACTCGGGGCGCAAGCCTGAATGGTTCCAATCCTTTGCTCTCGCCAATGGTGGCTCACCATCTTCTGTTGGAAGATACTTATCGACTTCCGGCAATACAACTGGTAAGTCTGTATCCTCTAAAACGTACGGTATTTCATTCTTATAAAAAACTGGAAATGGCTCTCCCCAGTAGCGCTGACGGCTGAATACAGCATCACGCAAACGGTAATTGATCTTCCCCTTTCCAAAGCCGCCTTTCTCAATTTCTTCAATCACTTTCTTCATGGCATCTTTGTATGAAAGACCATTCAGGAATGATGAATTCGCCAACTTCACTTCTTTCGAAGCCTCTGCCTTTTCACTAATATCAACACCTTCAAAAATATTTGGTATCGGTAAATTGAATTTTTTAGCAAAATCAAAATCTCTCTGATCACCTGCAGGAACAGCCATTACGGCACCTGTACCATAACCAGCCAACACATATTCTCCAATCCAAACAGGAATCTTATCTCCAGTGAAAGGATGAATCGCGTAGGCTCCCGTAAATTGTCCAGTGACATTTTTTACATCGCTTTGACGATCGCGTTCTGTCTTGAGTTGTGCTGCTGCGATATATCCATCCACTGCCTCGCGATATTCGTCGGTAGTGATCACCTTCACTAACTCATGTTCGGGTGCAAGAGTTAAAAATGACACACCAAAGATGGTATCAGGACGTGTTGTGAAAACTGTAATTTCATGATCGTGTTGATCCAACAAGAAACTCACGGAAGCTCCCTCAGAACGGCCAATCCAGTTGCGTTGTACTTCTTTGATACTGTCAGACCAATCCAAATCACCAAGACCATCGAGAAGTCTTTGTGCGTATGCTGTGATGCGCATGCTCCATTGGCGCATTTTCATTTGTACCACGGGATGTCCGCCGCGTTCGCTTACTCCATCCTTGATTTCATCATTGGCCAACACAGTGCCCAAAGCTGGACACCAATTGACTACTGAATCCGCTAAATAGGTAAGACGATATTGCATCAAGATCAGCTGTTGCTGCTCCTCATTCATGCTCTTCCAGTCCGTGGCAGAGAAATCACCCTCCCAATTTTTGGAAAAGAAAAACTTTGTGGTGTCGATATTCTTAAACCAGTCCTCATCCACTGCTGCATTCACACTGTAATTACCATTCTCTTCAAACTTCGCTATCAATGTCTCAATACCTTCTGCGCGGTCTGTATCCTTGTTGTACCATGAATTATAGATGAGTTTGAATATCCACTGCGTCCACTTGTAGTAGGATGGATCACTGGTGCGCACTTCGCGATCCCAATCATAACAAAAACCCATTTTGTCCAATTGTTCGCGATAACGCTCAATGTTGCGCGCAGTGGTAATGGCAGGATGCTGTCCTGTTTGAATGGCATATTGCTCCGCTGGCAATCCAAAGCTATCATAACCCATTGGATGCAAGACATTGAAGCCTTGATGACGCTTGTACCGTGCGAAAATGTCACTGGCGATATAGCCCAGTGGGTGTCCAACGTGCAATCCGGCACCACTTGGATAAGGGAACATGTCGAGCACATAGTACTTCGGACGATCCGAGGTTTCTGTTACTTTATAGGTATTGCGCGCTTTCCAATTGGCGCGCCACTTGGCTTCTATCGAACGAAAATCGTATTCCATGGAACTATGAAAAATTTCTTAGGCGCGAAGATACTCGCGTTTTCATCCTATTTTTAGCGCCCAGCACACGAAAAACCCGATTTTTTCGTTGACGGCTTCGGTTTTTTTAAAGAACTTGCCTCCCGTATGAAATATTTCGCCACCCTTGTGGGTCTGATTTTTTGTTCTGTATTGTCGAATGCCCAAAACCAATTTGGCCTGGGCACTTGGCGCGATCATTTATCTTTCAATAAGCTCAATGACGTTTGTGAAGGAGAAAATGGGATGATCTATGCCGCCTCAGACGCTGCTATCATCGCATTTAACAAAAATGACAACTCCATCGAACGTTTTTCTAAAATCAATCTTCTCAATGATGTCCGTATCTCCGCTTTGGAATATGATTTTATCAACCATCAACTCATTGTTGGTTATGAAAACGGTAACGTTGATTTTATCATAAACAATAAAAACGCGCGCAACTTGCCCGATATCCGTATCAGCGCGTTGATTGGAGATAAAAAAATATATAACATCCTTCCCGCTGGAGATAAGATCTATCTAGCCACAGGCTTTGGGGTGGTAGTTGTAGACCCCGTTCGATATGAAGTCCGCGAAACCTACATCCTTGGAGCGAACGGAGGTCAAACAAGAGTGTCGGATGTGGCGATTAATGATGGATATATCTACGCCGCTTTGCCCGATGGAATTATTCGCGCTCAACTCAACAACGCCATTCTGGCCAACTATGCAAATTGGAGCTATATCGCTCCACCTCCAATTATCGGAACCGGGGTGCAGGACATTGAATTCATTGGTGGCCGCATATTCGCGTCGATCAACAATACCACTTCTGATATACTTTGGGTCGGCAACTTGGAAACCATTGACTGGATTAATGCGGTCGAATTCACGGGTCTCTTTTTTCCTAAAATCTTCAAATCTCCGCAAGGCTTAAACTTAGCGGGTAATTATACATATCTCGTAATCAACGAGGCACTGCAAATCATCGTCGATAAGCCAAATCACCTCGGCAAACAAGTCTTTCCTACTTGCTTCATCACCGATAGCTCAGGGGAATATTGGATTACGGACCAAAACCTCGGTTTACTAAGAGTTAAAACGAATGGTCAAGAATCAACCGTTCTTCCCAACGGACCTCGCTTTGCTGATGGATTTAG
Source organism: Flavobacteriales bacterium (assembly GCA_947457285.1). Lineage (GTDB taxonomy): Bacteria > Bacteroidota > Bacteroidia > Flavobacteriales_D > Sanyastnellaceae > JAIXWP01. The sequence continues at coordinate 4,952 of CANGVZ010000118.1, forward strand.
GTTGCAAGCCTTCAACGACGATCTCTACCTCGCTCATGGCGGCGTTACTGGTTTTTGGGGAAATCAATACTTCATTAGACCCATCAGCTATTTCGACAACTCACGCTGGACGGAGATTTCCGAGCCTGCTGGAATAAATTCCACACCCGAAGTTTTTGATATCATTGGTGTAGCAATCGACCCTACAGACACCAAGCACGTCTACGTGAGTTCATGGGAAGAAGGCCTCATCGAACTTTATGACAAACAAGTAGTAAATGTTTTCAATAACACCAATAGCACCCTTCGCATCGGCCCATTGAGCTTTACCGACGACTGGGTGGGTGTGAGCGGAATCGCATTCGATTTCGATGGCAACCTTTGGATGAACAACGCGCTCAGCCCCGCTGCCATTCATAGCAGAAACAAAGATGGACAATTCACTGCCTATAATTTTTCTCCCACCATCACCACCGAAGATCGAATTACGGAGATTGAAGTAGGTCAGTCCGGATACATCTACTCTATCGTACGCGGCAGAGGGGTGCTCGCCTTCAATCCAAACGGAACCCTTACTACTACAAGTGATGACAACTTCAAATTACTCACTGCCAGTGAAGGATCAGGAAATCTCGCAAACAATGATGTCCTTTGTCTAAAGGAAGATCTCGACGGAGAACTTTGGATTGGAACCTTGCAAGGACTTTCGGTATTGTATAATCAAGATGCTGTCTTTAATAGTGATTCTTACGATACAGAACCCATTCTAATTGAGCAAGGGGGAAACATTCAAGAATTATTAGGAACAGAATCCATTACCGCAATTGAAATAGATGGTGGTAATAGAAAATGGATTGGAACCCAAACAAGCGGAGTTTTCCTTGTAAGCGCCGACGGCCAACAGCAGATTCAACACTTCACGGCAGAAAACAGTCCAATTCTTTCAAACAACATCATAGATATCACTATCAATCAGCGCACAGGCGAAGTATTTTTTATTACTGAATTGGGTATTATTTCTTACTTCAGTAGCGCCACCAATTTTGATAATGAAATGACCAATGTGATTGCCTATCCTAATCCAGTGCGTGAAGATTATGAAGGGGATATTGTAATTGATGGTCTCGCTTATCAAACAATTGTAAAAATTACGGACCTTCAAGGAAATATTGTCAACGAAATAGAAAGTGAAGGAGGACGCGCTGTGTGGAATGGAAAAAATTTCAATGGCGAACGCCCAGCCACGGGAATATACCTCATCTTTTGCGCAACAAATGATGGCGATGCAGAAAACGTCGCTAAAATTGCATTCATTAAATAAGTCTTATGATGTCTTATGATGAAGTGCTGGACTATTTGTACAGCGCGCTGCCGATGTTCCATAGAATAGGCCCTGCAGCCTATAAGCCTGATTTGTCGAATACCATAGCTCTCTGTGAAATCATTGGCAATCCTCACAAAGAACTAAAAACCGTGCATATTGCAGGCACCAACGGCAAAGGTTCCACTTCACATCTGATTGCTAGTGCGCTTCAAGAAGCAGGTTATAAAGTAGGCCTTTGCACCTCTCCACATCTAAAAGATTTTAGGGAACGAATAAAAATCAACGGCCGAATGATCACTCGGGATGCCGTAGTAGACTTTGTAGAAACATACCGCCAGCAATGGTCTTCCGTTGAACCTTCATTTTTCGAAATGACCATCGCACTTTCCTTTTGGTATTTTAAAAATGAAAAAGTAGATATCGCTGTCATCGAAACAGGATTGGGAGGCAGACTCGATTCGACGAACGTAATTCTTCCAGAGGTTTGTGCCATTACCAATATCGGCTGGGACCATATGAATCTTCTCGGTGATACACTAGAAAAAATAGCCCTTGAAAAAGCAGGTATTATCAAACACAAC
>CANGVZ010000119.1 GCA_947457285.1 Flavobacteriales bacterium
CACGCTCTTTGCGCTCCACTTGTCCTTGCGGAAGGAGGGCGAACTGCGAAACTTTCGCACCCACGAAGAGCATAGCGCTTCCATTCGGACAAGTAGCAACGCAAGCACCGCAACCAATACAGGTTGCCGCATCGAACGCTTTGTCGGCGTCTTCCTTTGGAATCGGAATAGCATTCGCATCCATGGTACGTCCGCTGGTGTTGACCGAAACGAAGAGCATTGCATATCCATTCGGACAAGTAGCTACGCATGCACCGCAACCGATACAAGTAGCAGCGTCAAATGACTTATCTGCATCCTCTTTCGGAACAGGGATAGCGTTGGCGTCCAAGGTACGACCGCTGGTATTTACAGAAATAAAACCTCCCGCTTGCTGGATGCGATCGAAGGCGCTTCTATCCACCATCAAATCCTTGATCACAGGGAAACCTGCGCTTCTCCAAGGCTCGATATAAATAGTATCGCCATCTTTAAATGAACGCATGTGCAACTGACAGGTCGTTACTCCACGGTTTGGACCGTGTGCTTCACCATTGATGAACATGCTGCACATACCGCAAATACCTTCACGACAATCGTGGTCAAACGTCACCGGATCATCACCTTTCTCGATGAGTTGGTAGTTCAACACATCCATCATCTCGAGGAATGACATGTCTTCAGAAATATCTGAAACTTTGTACTCCACAATTTTACCTTCATCTTTGGCACTCTTCTGACGCCAAACTTTCAATGTGAGATTCATTGCCATGTCTTTATTATTTATAAGAACGTGCAGAAACTTTAATGTTTTCGTACACCAAATCTTCTTTAGTTAATTTTGGATTGCTTGGATCACCTGTGAATTCCCAAGCTGCTACATACATGTAGTTGTCGTCATCACGAAGTGCTTCGCCTTCTTCTGTTTGATATTCTTCACGGAAGTGACCACCACAACTTTCTTTTCTATCAAGAGCATCGAGACACATCAATTCTCCAAGTTCGATGAAATCAGCAACACGCGCTGCCTTTTCCAATTCGGGGTTCATTCCTACCATGGAGCCAGGTACACGCACATTCTTGTAGAAGTCTTCGCGCAATTTTTTCACTTCTTCTATAGCAAACTTTAATCCTTGCTCATTACGCGCCATCCCGCAATAATTCCAAATAAGCTTACCAAGTTTTTTATGGAAATAATCAACGGGCTTCGTTCCACCATTATTAAAGAATGACTCCAACTGCTTTCTCACATTTGACTCTGCCTCTGCAAACTCAGGAGTATCCGTTGAAATGCGTCCAGTCTTAATTTCGTCTGCTAAATAATTACCTATCGTATATGGCAATACGAAATAACCATCAGCAAGACCTTGCATCAAGGCAGATGCGCCAAGACGATTGGCTCCGTGGTCTGAGAAGTTTGCCTCTCCACACGCATAACAGCCAGGGATCGTTGTCATCAACTCATAGTCCACCCACAGACCACCCATTGTATAGTGAACTGCTGGATAAATCATCATCGGCGTTTCGTATGGATTTTCTGCTACGATTTGCTCGTACATCTGGAAAAGGTTTCCATACTTCGATTCAACGATTTTCTTACCAAGCTTTACGATGTCCTGGTGACTTGCATTGTGCAATCCTTTTACGTTTGCTTCTGCTTTTCCGTAACGAACAATTGCATCGCTAAAGTCGAGATACACTGCTTCGCCTGTTGCATTCACTCCAAAACCAGCGTCGCAACGCTCTTTCGCCGCGCGTGATGCAATATCACGTGGCACGAGGTTACCGAAAGCTGGATATCTTCTTTCCAAATAATAATCTCTTCTGTCTTCTGGAAGGTCTGTAGGGCGAAGCTTTTTAGAACGAATAGCTTCTGCATCTTCCTTATATTTTGGAACCCAGATACGACCGTCATTTCTCAAAGATTCAGACATCAAAGTCAATTTAGACTGGTGATCACCTGAAACAGGAATACATGTTGGGTGAATCTGAGTAAAGCATGGGTTAGCGAATAAAGCACCTCTGCGGTGTGCGCGCCAAGCAGCAGTTACGTTCGAACCCATCGCATTTGTAGAAAGGAAAAATACGTTTCCGTATCCACCTGTGCACAATACTACTGCGTGGGCCGCATGACGCTCAAGCTCGCCCGTCACCAAGTTGCGAGCAATGATACCTCGTGCCTTTCCGTTGACAACCACCAAATCAAGCATTTCGTGGCGGTTCAACAATTGAATATTTCCTTTACCTATTTGGCGCGACATCGCAGAATACGCACCCAACAAAAGCTGTTGACCTGTCTGGCCCTTCGCATAGAAAGTGCGCGATACCTGAGTACCACCAAAAGAACGGTTATCGAGCAATCCACCATAATCGCGTGCAAAAGGAACACCTTGTGCCACACATTGGTCAATGATGTTAGCGCTCACTTCCGCCAAACGATGCACGTTGGCCTCTCTTGAGCGGTAGTCACCACCTTTGATCGTATCATAAAACAAACGATAGGTGCTGTCACCATCGTTCATGTAGTTTTTCGCAGCATTGATACCGCCTTGAGCGGCAATAGAGTGAGCACGGCGCGGGCTATCCTGAAAACAAAGTGCCTTCACCTTATATCCCATCTCTGCGAGGGATGCAGCAGCAGAGGCACCTGCAAGCCCCGTCCCAACGACGATAACTTCAATATTTCTCTTGTTGGCCGGATTCACCAGGCGAACAGAGTTTTTGTACTTCGTCCACTTCTGATCTATTGGACCCTCTGGTATTCTTGCGTTCAACTGCATGATTATAATATTTTAATCTGTTGAATGATGACAACAATTATTGAATCAACTTAAAGAAGAATGCGATTGGCATCGCAGCAAAAATTGCCGGAATGATGATTGAAAACGCATCACCCACGAGCGCAATTGTATTCTTATACTTTGCCTGATTGAATCCAAGCGATTGGAAAGCACTCTTAAATCCATGCAACAAGTGCCAGAACAAAGAAATACAGCCCAACACATAAACGATTACCACCCATCCTTTGCTGAAGATATACTGCATTTCTCCATAAAGGTTTTCCAGTTTCTTTCCATCCACAAACATTACTTCAGGCTCGATGGTAACGCCCGTCACACGTGATCTGTACCAGAAATGGTACATATGAAGAATAAGGAATAAAAGAATGAGCGTTCCGAGAAGTGCCATGCTGCGGCTATACCATTTGCTGCTTGCTGAAGCTTTTTCGTAAGCATACTTCACGGGGCGCGCTGTTTTATTTTGAAAATAAAGCATCAATCCATCGATGATGTGCAAAAGCAAACCGGCAAAAAGACCAATCTCCATAGTTCGGATGATGACATTGGTGCCCATGAAATGCGCCCACTCATTAAAGAGTTGACCTCCATCGTTAGCAAAAATGGTGGCGTTGATCGCGCAATGCACTACCAGGAAGGAAATCAAAAAAATTCCTGTCAGAGACATCCAGAACTTTTTGGTAATAGAAGACTTAAATAATCCCGTTGCCATATAGATAAGTATATTTTTTCGAGGCGAAAATAAGTGGCAAACCCTTACACTCCACTATTCCTTCTCATTTAGATTACTTCAAAATAACAAAACATGGCAAAAAAAAGTTCAAGCAATAAAAAACCCCGACTAAAGTCGGGGTTCTAGTATTCTCAAAAAAAGAATCTTAGTTCAAAGAATGACGTTGGAAACCAACGGCAGCAAGATCCTTATCTACAGTCTTCAAGTACTGAGCTACTGAAAGCTTACCATCCTTGATAAACTCTTGGTTTACCAAAGTAGCTTCTTTGTAGAACTTGTTCAAGCGACCCATAGCGATCTTTTCAGCCATATCAGCTGGCTTACCTTCATTGATAGCTTGCTCCTTACCAACTTCGATTTCGCGTTGCTTCACATCTTCAGGAACGCTGCTCTCGTCGAGTGCTACAGGAGCCATTGCAGCAGCCTGCATCGCTACGTCGCGACCAACTTCATCGGTGGTAGCCTTGTTGAATGCTACAAAAGCAGCCAACTTGTTACCTGGGTGATTGTACACAGCAACGAATTCAGCGTTGGTGATTTCGTACTTTGACAAATCGATTTTCTCACCGATTTTACCGATTTCTTCAGTGATCTTATCAGCGATAGTCAAAGAAGTACCTGGGTAGTTCAATGCCTTCAACTCGTCGATAGTAGCTGGCTTGTTAGCCACCGCCACGTCAGCGATAGTATTAGCGAACTTGTCGAAGTCAGCGTTTTTAGCAACGAAGTCTGTTTCGCAGTTAAGAACTACAAGAACACCAGTTTTAGCGTCTTCAGTTCTCTTTGTGATTACGAGACCTTCAGCAGCATCGCGGTCGCTGCGGCTAGCAGCCACTTTCTGACCTTTTTTGCGAAGGAAATCGATTGCCGCTTCGAAGTCACCGTTGGCTTCTACTAGGGCCTTTTTGCAGTCCATCATACCTGCACCAGTGATGGTACGTAGTTTATTTACGTCTGCAGCTGTAATTGTCATGATATTATTTTATAAAAAGTTTGGACAAAATTGAATAAACAAAACACTTCTATGCATGCTTTGGGCGATTCACAACCTAAACTTAACACCGTGTAACGGTGGTAACTATTCAGGTTAAATCGGCTTAAGCTTCGCTAGATGCCTTTTTGCGGCCGCGGCCTTCACCTTTGTTTTCGCCTTCTTCAGCGCTCTTGTCAGCCTTACGCTCAGACAATCCTTCTGCGATAGATTCAATTACCACATCGAGGATTTTAGAGATAGACTTAGTAGCATCATCATTGGCTGGGATAGCGAAATCTACTTTACGTGGATCGCTATTGGTATCAACCATTGCGAAAACCGGAATACCTAGACGCTTGGCTTCTGCAACAGCGATATGTTCTTTCATGATATCGATTACAAAAAGAGCTGCAGGAACACGATTCATATCAGCGATAGAACCGAGGTTTTTCTGCATCTTCATGTAAGTACGATCCAATTGAAGACGCTCACGCTTGCTGAGTGTAGCAGCAGTTCCGTCAGCACCCATTTTCTCGATATTCGCCATTTTGCGAACCGCCTTACGGATGGTAACGAAGTTGGTAAGCATACCACCAGGCCATCTTTCAGTTACGAAAGGCATACCGATAGCGCTCACTTTCTCTGCTACGATGTCTTTTGCTTGTTTCTTTGTTGCTACGAAGAGGATTTTCTTTCCTGACTTAGCGATCTGCTTAAGAGCTGCAGATGCTTCTTCGAGCTTAACGACCGTCTTGTTGAGGTCGATGATATGGATTCCCTTTTTTTCTCCGAAGATGTAAGGGGCCATGTTTGGGTTCCACTTGCGGCTGAGGTGTCCAAAGTGTACACCTGCATCCAGCAATTCGTCAAAACTAACTTTTGCCATTGTATTAAATTGATCTTGTTTACTTTCTCTAAATGTCAACTGCCTGGTAGCCGACCCACGAAAAAAATACTGAATTGTATGATTTTCGTGGGGCGAGTCCTGGCAGTTTGGATTCTAAACAAGCAGCTACTCGAGCCAATAAGCGATTAACGCTTAGAGAACTGGAAGCGCTTTCTTGCTTTCTTCTGACCGAACTTCTTACGCTCAACCATACGTGGGTCACGAGTGGTAAGACCTTCAGCCTTCAATAATGTTTTCCATTCAGGGTTGAGTTCAATCAACGCCTTACTGATTGCCAAACGGAGAGCTTCAGCTTGACCAGTGATACCACCGCCGTCAAGATTCGCTTTGAAATCATACTTACCCTCGTTACCAGTCAACGCGAATGGTTGATTCACGCGGTACTGGAGAACCATCGTTGGGAAATATGTCTTATAATCTTTACCATTGATGGTAAAGTTACCGGTACCTTCAGAAAGGTAAACGCGAGCAACTGCTGTCTTTCTGCGTCCGGATGTATTTGTTACTTCAGCCATTTGACTAAATTATTATCCTTTTAATTTGTATTCCTTTGGTTGTTGTGCATCCTGATCATGGTTTGGACCAGAGTAAACGTAAAGGTTGCGGTAAACCGCGCGACCCAAACGATTCTTTGGAAGCATACCACGAACTGCCATCTCGATCATCGCGGTTGGGTGCTTGGCCATAGTCTCTTTTGGAGTGGCAAAGCGCTGACCACCAGGATAACCTGTGTAGCGGATATAAACCTTCTCATCCCACTTCTTACCTGTGAGCTGAATCTTCTCTGCGTTGATGATAACAACGTTATCACCGCAGTCAGCGTGAGGTGTGAAATTAGTCTTATGCTTTCCGCGGAGGATGTATGCCACCTCGCTGCTAAGACGTCCTAATGTTTGTCCTTCAGCATCGATAAGAAGCCACTGCTTGTTGGCATTCTCCTTATTGGCTGAAATTGTTTTATAGCTCAACGTATCCATTGCTATTGATTTCTAGTGTTTTTCCTTTTTGAAAAACGGGCTGCGAAAATACTACCTTTTTCCGAAACTGCAAATACTTTTCAACATACTTTTTTGAAAAAAGCGAAAAAACCCTGAAAAACCTAAGTTTTTTCTATTTCGGACGGCAAAAATAAGGGGTTTATCCGTTCCCCAATTTTTTTTGACCGTTGCCCATCTCAAGGCGACCGTTCGTTCATCCTACCTTATATATATGTAAAGATATCTCCATTTTTACGTTATGAATCACAGCAGATTCAACACCTGTTTCACCTCTTAAAACACAACGTTATGAAAAACAGTAATGAATTCCCCAAGTCGATTCAAGGTCTCTGGATCTTCAACGACAAATAATATGAACTCAAAGTGAGTTTTTGTTTGGTTTTGTTTGGTTTTGGAAATCCTCCCCGGTGGTTCGGGGAGGATTTTTTTTTCTAGAAAA
>CANGVZ010000120.1 GCA_947457285.1 Flavobacteriales bacterium
CGAAACTACCGGCACATCCTACCCAAAAAAGTATTTCAGGAACCTCGCCTGCGGCGAGAAATTCTGCCATTGTTTTTACTTGAATATCCTGACTCATATCGAAGTGTTTGTTCAATCGTTTTTATTCATCGCTTTTGAAGACCTGAATCACCATCTCCTTTTCAACGAGATCGGTGAATTTGCCTTCAAATCTGGTAGCTCGCACCATGTGATTGTCGATCCAATGGTAGTTGCCACCTCTTGGTTTACCGAAGATGATTCCATGATATTTGAAACCATTTTTCTTCAACCATCTTTCTGTTACCTCTCCATGAGCTTCTGTCCGAGAGGTAAAGAAGAAAATTACATGTCCTTCATCATACCATTGATTGCACTTTTGGAGAGCGTCCGGATATACTCCAGCGTCTTCCATGCGCTCTGGTTCTTCATTGGGGATGTCTTCACCTACAGTTCCATCGATGTCGATGAGAAAGTTTTTAATGTGAGCGGGTAGGATAGGGGAAATTTTCTTGCCGTCCTCTTCGGCCTCTTGCAACAAGTTGTTCATTTTTTTACGCGTTTCTCCAATTAGCGCGGTCTCCGGCGGCAAAGGCCCAAGGCGCACCATTGTTTTCTATATTGTTAAACATTACAGTAATGCTCTCCGGTGATTTCGATTCCTCCATGATGAGATAACGTCTTAGATCGACGATAATCTCCAATGGATTAATGTTCACAGGACAAGCTTCTGTGCATGCGTTGCAGGAGGTACATGCCCAAAGTTCTTCTTCGCTGATATAGTCTCTTAAAAGCGATTTTCCATCATCTTTCCATTCACCACCGTTGTTGTCCATCACTTTTCCAACCTCTTCGAGGCGGTCGCGTGTGTCCATCATGATTTTTCGTGGTGATAGGAGTTTGCCCGTTTGATTGGCAGGGCATTCAGAGGTGCAACGTCCGCACTCTGTGCAAGAGTAGGCGTTCATCAATTGCACCCAATTCAAGTCAAAAACATCTTTTGCCCCAAAGCGTTGCGGCGCACCAGCATCTCCCGCAGGAGCTGCATAAGGATCAGCATTCGGGTCGAGCATCAATTTGACTTCACGTGTAACACTCGCCAAATTATCGAAACTGCCGGCAGGCTTGAGCTTGCTATAGTACGTGTTGGGGAAAGCCAGAATAATGTGAAGGTGCTTTGAATAACTCAAATACACCATAAATGCAAATATTGCTATGATGTGAAACCACCAACAAAAACGCTCAACAAAAATGAGGGCACCTTCTGAAAGACCAGATAGGAGAGGAGCGATAAACTGACTTACTGGATATGACCCCGCGCTGACATAATGCTCACTGCCCATTTCTTGTAAGACCAAGTCGGCGGCATTCATGGTGAGGAATGCAGACATAATGAATATCTCAGCAACTAATATGTAGTTTGCATCACTCTTTGGCCACGCGGTCATCTCGCGCATGTGAAAGCGCTTCAACTTGAGGATATTTCTTCTTGCTAAAAATGCTATGACTGCAACGAGGACGAGCACTGCGAGGATCTCAAAAGATCCAATTAAAAAACTATATACCGGTCCTAAAAAACTGAGTACACGGTGTGTCCCAAAAACGCCGTCAATGAGTATCTCTATGATTTCAATATTGATAATGACAAAACCGACATATACAAACAAATGAAGTACCGCAGCCATCGGGCGCGTGAACATTTTACCTTGACCCAATGCCACGCGAACCATGGTGCTCCAGCGCAAAGACTTATCACCATCAATTGCGATATCGCGGCCAATAAAAATATTGCGCTTCACGAACATAAAACGCTTGTAAACTACATAACCTGCTACTGCTAATAGAATGATAAAAAGTATCTGAGCAATCATACGCTGCAATTTAGAGAGTCAAACTTACGGGGTTTTATGTAAAACAAAGATAAAAAGAGCTATTTAGACTCTTTTAGGATAGCACGGACGTCTTCCTGCTCTTTTTTCGAAAGTCCGCCATCATCTTTTTTTCCGAAAACACTAAAATGAACATAGCGTTTGGGGTGAGTTTTCATGTCGTCGAGCAATAGATCGAGACTTCTCGAAGCATTGACCAATTGGGTATGAAGAGAATCATTATTCACTAATTGCCCTAGGGTTCCCGTGCCTTCATTGACCTTGGACATCACTCCATCAAAACTCTCCAATGCGCGGTTGACCTTGATCACTGTTGACGCTAATTCTAACTTGGCCAGGATATCGCTTAACGAACTAAAGTTTTTGATGGCATTGCTCAACTGGGCATTATTCTTTTCAATATTGGAGCTGATGCTCTCTACGCTGGAAAAGATATTGTTGAGTTTGCCAGCATTTTCTCCAAGAAGGGCATCCACTTTGGCCGTTGAATTGTCAAGGTTTTGAAGGGTATTTTTCAAGTTTTTAAATACTTGAGAAAGGCCTTCTTTGTCATTCGCAGAGCCTAGTACGCCATTAAGCGAGGCAATCACCGAATCCAACCCCGCAAAGAGGTCGGAGGTTTTTTGCTTTAATGGCTCAATTTCATTTTTAATTGTTTCAGTAAGGCCGAGTGACACGCTTCCCACGAGGGTGTCCTTGTGATTGGCCAGCACCGCGCTGTCTCCCATGAGGATACGGATACCCTTACCACCGAAGAGGTCGGCATCGAAAATTTCAAGTTTTGTATCCGCAGGAACCTTGAGTTTGCTATCGTTCAATACTACCTCAACAATCAATGAACCATCGCCGTTGGGATTCATGCCAACCTCGCTTACGATCCCAATTTTATAGCCATTGAGAACTACCGCGTTTGAGGCTGTAAGACCTGCAACATTATCATATTTGGCATAAAACTTAAGTTGTTTTGCCAGAAGATTGATTCCTTTCAAGTAATTAACGCCCATGTATAGCACAGCGATAGCGACCACTACGACTACACCAATGACGAATTCTTTGGATAATTTCATGCTTTAATTCGTTGTTTTGCGGATTGCCTCGTTCAGGTCGATGCGCTGCCCATTTTCAAAGGCCACAATGAACGCATCGTTAAATCCTTTTTCTCTCAACTTCTTTTGGATAGTTTTGGCTTCCTGGAAGCTTGAGGTACAACCTGCCATGTATTTATAAACGTTGCCGCTAATGTACTCATCAACCTTGTCCAATCCTTTAAACTCAGATGATTTCTTATTCAAAGGTTTTGAAGATGTCAAAATCTGAACCTGGAATTTAATACCTGATTTTACTTCATTGTAAGTGATCCCCGTTGATTCAGTGACTGGTTTTGTTGTTTCTGCGCTTATTTCTGGCTTATTTTCCTCTGGAATATTGGTGGCAGTAGCATTTGAGGCTTTTCCAGTTTTTAAATCCGTTTTTTCTTTATAAGCTTTGAATGCGCGGTAGATTGCGGAGGCCATATAAGTTTTTCCATCGTCACTGTGGAGGAAATCTTCCTCAGTTTCATTGGTAAGGAATCCCAATTCTACCAAGATACTCGGCATGTTGGTAAAGGCAATCACATAGTAACCAGCTTGTTTGACTCCGCGGTCTTTGCGACCAACTTTTACACGAAACTCATCTTGAACGTTTTTGGCAAGGGCAAGACTTTGATCCAAGAAGATATTTTCACGCAAACTCATGGCGATATAGGTATCGGGATTTTTAGGGTCAAAACCACCATAATTTTTTTCATAATTGTCCTCAAGGTAGATGGAGGCATTTTCGCGCATAGCTGTTTTTAAACTTTCCTCCGATTTGTGTAGCCCCATTACGAAGGTCTCTGTACCAAAAGCTTGTCTATTATCATTTGCATTGCAGTGGATAGAGATGAATAGGTCGGCTTTAGCCTTGTTTGCGATTTCGCAGCGTTGATACAGTTCTGGATACGTGTCACCGGTACGTGTGTATATCACTTCAACTTCGGGATAATTTTCCTGGATATATTTCCCTACCTGGAGGGAAACATCGAGTGAAATGTTCTTTTCAGTTCTTTTGAAGCGGCCGGTTCCGATATTCCCTGGGTCTTTTCCTCCGTGGCCAGGGTCAATAACTACGGTAAAGGTTTTTTTATGATCTTTGGTTGGAGTGGAGACGGCTGCAATAAAAATTGCCGCGAGGGCAAGAATTATCATTGCACCGCGTTTACCCCGATTTATTTTAGTTTGAGCGTTCATTTCTACCGTTGTTGCGTCCTTATGCATAGCTTTGAGGCCCCGTTTGGGCTTAATAAACAAAAGTATTTTTTCAAAACACGCATGGAGCGCGGCCTTTATCGTTTTTTCCTCTTTATAATGTTGATAAGCATCGGCTCGCTTGCTCATGGTCAAACGGCAGATAGCCTCATGCTGGTTCCTGCCAATAACGGTGCCGCACCCGATTCTATTATAGACGCACCCGATATTGGTATTGATAATGACGTGGTGTACTTCGGAAAAGATAGTACTGTCATGGATTTGGATGAACAAAAGGTCTATTTGTACGGAGTTGATTCATATGTGAAGTACGGAGATTTAGAGGTAAAAGCGGCGAGAATAGAATTCTCATTTAAAGAATATACAGCTTTCGCTAAGGGTGTGCAGGACTCCACCGGAACCTGGCAGGGAAGGCCTGTTTTCAAAGATGCCACCACCGAATTTGATGAAGACTCATTGGCATATAATTTCAAGACAAAAAGAGGTTTGAGTTATGGCGCCCGCACGCAAGAAGGGGAAGCCTTTCTTTTAGCAGGTGTCTCTAAGAAGCAAGCCAATGACTGGATAGACATTGGGAAGGGAAAGTTCACTACCTGCAACAATCCTAAGCCGCATTACTATTTTCATATTAGCAAGGGAATAGTGGTTCCCAATGAAAAGGTAGTGTCTGGGCCCCTCTATCTAAAAATCTGGAAGATTCCAACTCCTCTTGCCTTACCGTTTGGATTTTTTCCTAATAAAAAGGAGAGCACTCACGGTATCCTATTACCGGGCTATGGAAATGGACAAGAGAGAGGTTTCTTTCTTCAAAATTTAGGCTATTACATTCCTGTCAATCAAAATCTTGAAACCACCTTCCTTTTTGATATCTACACACGTGGTAGTTGGGTGGCTCGCAATCGCTCGAACTATAAAAAGAATTATAAGTACTCGGGTAATTTTGATATCAGCCGCACAGTAAACAAGCAAGGCATTCCTGAATTGAATCAAGTGTCTGAGCTGCGCACCTTTAACGTTCGCTGGACACACGCACAAGATCCTAAAGCTCGCCCAAATTCTAGATTTAGCGCCAATGTGAATGCAGGTTCCAGTCAGAATTTCACCAATAACCTCAATAGTGCGCAAACAGACTTTTTGTCGAGTACGTTTCAATCTTCTATCCAGTACAATAAGACTTTCCCCAATAGTCCTTTCTCATTAGGGGTGAGCGCTAACCATACTCAGAATACACAGACGAGACTGGTGTCTATGACCTTGCCCGCCGTGGCAGTGACGATGTCGCGCGTGAATATTTTGAAGAAACTGTTTGTTAGAAATCCGATTGGATTTAATGCGAATGGAGCACTGGAAAATACGATTTCTGCAAATGAGAGTCTCTTTCGATTCAATAACTTAAATGGTCTCAATAAGCTCTCTCGAAATGGAGCACGCTATACTGGAGCCCTTACCACCAGCCTTAAAGGGCCCGGTGGACTTACAATAAACCCTGCACTAAACGGTAACTGGCTTTGGACATTTAAGTATATAAATAGAAGTATTGTTGGGGATAGCGACGTGCGGGTGGATACGCTTTACGGATTTAGACAAAACTTTCAATGGGACGCTTCGGTCTCTATGAACTGGAGATGGTATGGCACCTATACCATGAAAAAAGCAGACGCAAAGATCAAGGCTTTTCGTCACTTGGTGCAGCCTAATGTGGGTTGGAGTTATGTGCCATATGACAATGTGCAGACATACGGATTTTATGGACAAGACGGTACTTTTCTCGGTTATAGCGAATGGGATATCGCACGTTTTGCTCCAGGAAACAGAGCGGAGGCGCAGAATATCAACTTTGGAATCACTCAAAATATTGAGGCGAAGGTCAGAGATAAAAGCGCGAAAAAACTGACTTATAAAAAAATCAAAATCATTGAGAGCTTCCGCTCGAATATGAGTTATAACGTCATTGCCGACTCTCTTAATTTTAGCAATCTATCATTGAATGGATTTACGACCATAGCCAAGAACACCACAATCACATACAGCAGTACATATAGTTTGTATGATGTGGATGCGAATGGAAGAAAGATCAATCAATTCGTATGGAAGAATACGGATAATTTATTGCGAATGGAAGGCACTACCGTCGCGCTATCTACACGCCTCAGCAGTGCTGAATTGAAATCGGCTAAGAAGCCAGAAGGTACTACTACAGAAGAAGAGGAGTTTATAGAAAGAAATAAGGGGATGCTCGTTGATTTTAGCATCCCGTGGACGCTTGATCTCAACTACAACGTGCGTGTTATTCCTACATTCAATGCAGCCACTCAGAGTTTTGATCAAAAACTGGAACAGACTGCAACATTCAGAGGCTCATTCACGCTGTTGAAAAGGCTCGCATTCAACTTCGATAGTGGTTATAATTTCGATACTGAGAAATTAACAACCACTACTGTTGGGCTAAATGTTGACCTGCATTGCTGGGAAGCATCAGCAACCTACATTCCTTTTGGTATAAGGAAATCCTACATGTTTCAAATCAACATCAAGAGCA
>CANGVZ010000121.1 GCA_947457285.1 Flavobacteriales bacterium
TATTGTCTTGAGAAACGTTTTAAATGGCGAGAAATAATAATCTATCAGATTATCTTCCCGGCTTAGCTTTAATGCGATTCGATCTAACTGAATCTTGAGATCAATTAATCGTTGTTGATCAACAATTGTTTCGCTTGACGTTGTGGGTTGCCTACCTTGAGCGTTTAGCGTTTGAAGTTCTGTGCTAATCTTTTTAAGTTCCAAGTGCAGGGGTGCTATGTCTGGGTAGTCCCCACCAACTTTTGCGCCATTTAGCTTTTTTAGGATCGCTGATATATCACCAGCTAATCCTTCTAACAGGATTTCTAAATCATCATTTTTCATAATCTATTTGTTTATTTTTATTGAATCCATTTTCGATGTGGCCTATTCCACGCTGATTTGCAAGGTGTGATATCAATTTTCGGTAGGACAGGCTCTTATCAATTGAAGAACCTTTGAAGGCAATATCATCCTTGCGAAAACTAATGCCATTCACCCTGCCCGTAGACTGATATTGAACTTTCATTTCAATACCTTTATTTGTGAGATATCTTGTCAGCTCATCAAAGTCTGTGACTCCATCCGAAAGACCACTATTGATAGCTGTTCGTATTTCATCTTTTACTTTATTTTGGTTTTGTGATCGATATACTTTCCCAGAGCCTAACCCATGGCCACGCGCAACAGTCAATTTGAATTCGGCCTCTAATTCATCACAAGCCTTTGCAGCCCTGTTCTTGATGAACTTATCTGAAACTACTCTGCCATCATATCCAACACGGCTGGAAATTATATGAAAATGCTCGTGATCATGATGTTTAGCATCGGTGTGCTTTACACAAACCGCCTGGTTTTCGTGTAGTCCTATCTTCTTTAAAAAGGCTTGAGCGACTTGTATCATGATTTCATCGGTAAGTTTACTTTTGTCTTCATAAGCAAAGCTTATGGAGGTATGGATGACCGCTTTCTTTAATCCAGGTCTAAGGCTTCGAATTGCATCAAAGTCGGTAATGGTATTCAATACTTTATCAGCCCTGACCCCTGAAGCAAACAATACCTCAGCACCTGGCTTGAGCATCACATATCTACAACAGCCTTTAAAGGTCGAGCCTATAATAACCTTACTTATCATTTGAATTTTCGGATTTGATTATTGATAGTTATCAGTGTCTCGGATACCAACATGTTAGTTGCCTCGCCCATATTGACCTTCTTCGCTATTTGATTTAAGTTCGTAGCCATTCCGATTAATACTCTTAAATAAGCCACCTCCTCTTGGGTCAATCTTGTTGTTAGTTTATAATCCAATGACTTAGACCTGATGTATTCTGATACCGTTATGCCAACACTATCAGAAAATGAACGAAGCAATCTTTTTTCCATACTTGTATACCGAACCTTTACTACTTCAGATCTAACTATGGTCTTCCGCGGTCTCGCCATTTTTTTAGCAAAGCGTTAAGAAAAAATCAAGAATGTTTTGAGCCACGATTACGAAGTTTTCGTGGTCTCAAAACACGTCTTGCTAGTACCTCTAAACAGTTCATCTGTTAGCATCTTGGTTTAGTGCTTTCCATAAAAGAAAATACTCTTGAGGCTTTAAACTACCCGGCTCTTTGCCCAGTGCAGAATAGATCTGTTCAATTGATCTCCTTTCTGTCTGGACATATTCGAAGGCTATTCCGATAATCTCACTAACAGGAACTTTAAGCTGTTTTTGGATAACACCACTACTCTTTTCCGAAGGTTGTTCTTTAGCGATGGAACTAATTTCCTTCTTTGAAAGCTTGGCGTCACCACTTAAAATTTGATGTCTTAATTCTGGATTGTCTTTACCAATTACATCAATACCTTCAGCGAAAATTCCGTCACGTTTAATGGTAGCTTCACTAACATTAAATTCTTTAGCTAATAAAGCAGCAGTGGATTGGCCTGACTTTGGATCATTTTGATCTAAAGTTAAATCTGTTCTTTTGCCTTGTACTTTTTCACGATTGTAACGCAAGCCTCGTAAATAGCTTTGCTGTTCCGGAGAAAGATTTCTTCGTCCAAGTTGATTTCGAATCATCCAGTCTCGGACTTCTTCTTCATCTTTAAACGAAACAGTCCTAAACTGAAATTCAAGGCCATGCTTTTGAGAAATAGAAAATCGATTGTGACCATCGATCAATATATACTCTGACCCAAATGACCAAACTGTCAATGAATCCCTAACTCCCTCCATTAAAATATTTTCTTCTAAAACTTTAAACTCATCTTCCGAAAGTGGTGGAATCAATGCTTTGAAATCATCCCTAATTTTTATCTGGCTCTTGATTGATTTATCACTTTGATCCATTCCAGCAATGGCATTACCCAATAAATTTTCAAAACTCTTTTTCATAGCATTATTTCTTTTGCAAGGTTCATATAATCGATTGCACCAAAGCTCTCTGGATTGTAGCTAAATACATCCTTTCGATGTGCACTTGCTTCTGCAATGGCAACGTTCTGCCGGATTGTTGTCGTATAGACTTTCTGTTGGAAACTGTTCCTTAGGGTAGATAATATGTCCTTACTTAATTTGGTATGATTTGTTTGCGTAACTACAAGCCCCTGGATATTAATCAATGGATTAAGTTTGTCTTTAATGGTTGCAACTAACTCTTTGACAGTGTTCAGACCTTTTAAAGCTAGGTATTGAGCTTGTACAGTAATTAGTACGCTACTTGATGCTATCAAAGCGTTCTGTGTAAATATGCCAAGAGAAGGTGGACAATCAATTAGTATAATATCATATGCCTCTTTAATGGGATGAAGCAAAGTCTTTAATCGAAAGTAGCTGTTGATGTTTGCATATAGACCAGGCTCTATTGCAGAGAGATCCAGTGAGGCTGGTACAAGGTGAAAAGATTCACTTAATTCTTTAATTGGTAACTGTTCAATCCTACTTGAAAAAGAATCAGAAACAGTCAAAGCCTCATCCTCTACGCCAAGTGATTGAGACAAATTGGCCTGGGCATCTAGATCAATTAAAAGAACTCGTTGCCCTAGTAGATTTAATGCCTTCCCCAAGTTCAATGTTGTTGTTGTTTTTCCGGTTCCCCCCTTGTGATTAAGAATTGATATTATGTGTGTCATATAGTCTTTGTTTAATTTTCTGTCTTAGCAATCATTTCATTTAAGTCTTTGAAGTTGGAATAGCAGAATGACTGATCTTCAGCAAAAGGGAACTCGTGCCTCAGAGAAGAAAAACAACTCCTGCCAGCATTATCATTGTCAAAATATGCCTTGATTGATTTTGGTGAAACCCGGCTCAAAAGAGTTAGCGCGGCTGTCAATTGGTTCACAGAGTTTAAAACGATTATTGATTCAGATTCTGAAACTAACCCTAGCTGAACAGCAGAGAGAAGATCAAAAATCCCTTCAAACATTGAGAAACATGATGTGTCTCTATGGATGGAGGCTATTGCTTTTGAACCAATACATCCCTTGAAATATGGATTCCTAATTTCCATACCACCGTAATCATTCTTGAATCCTATGCCAAAGAATCGCCTTTCATCTATTGAATAATGGACTTCAGAACAATAAGACATCGCAACTGGAAGAGTAATGTTGCGAAATATCAGATATTTCAATAACGCTGCGTGCTCTATTTCTTTCACTTTTTCCAGTACTATGCGAGGCTCAGTCGATCTATGGGATTTAGAAGTACCAGTTTCACCCAGGTGATTTCTTGCCATTATTAGAAGAAATTCCTTGACAGAAATACCAAGGATTCGAATACCCAAGTCTACAAGCTTTCCGCCTTGACCAAGGCCGTGATCATACCACCGATTGAGATGGACATCAACTTTGAACGATGGTGTATTTTCAACTCGAATTGGCGAGAGGTACCAGGCCTCATTGGTACTAACACGAGCTGGTTCAATTCCTTGCGATTGAAGAAAAGAAACAATCGAAATCTCATTCACTTTGTTACAATTCATATCTGTTAAATTTTAGTTGTATTGTCCCGTCCCATTTAGCTTTTCCCATATGTCCCGCACAAGCAGGGGACATATGGGAAAAACGGGATGTATAAAACAAATGGGATAAATGGGACAATGATTTTATTTGTTAAGTTTTCTGTGTAGTGCTGATTTTGAAATACCTGTTACTTTTGAAATATCTCTCAGTGATGCTCCTTTCTCTTTCATAGCCTTTGCCAACTCAAAAGCTTCTTCATCAAGACCGGCTAATAACTCTCCATTTAGGTGATCAGCTTCATTAACATCTTCTTGCTCTACTTCAAACCAGAGTGTTTCCGTATTTAATCGAAGTAACTTTGCATGAGCAGCATCCTCACAGATTCTACTTTTTGAACGCTTTAGAATTCTAAAATTTGGACTTTGGGTGCTCTTGCGTAAGAAAAAATCCTGATCTGCAAGGTCTGACTTGGCACCAGAACCACTTTGCAAATCTGAATCTGATAATTGAAGTTTAGTACCCTTCCTAGTATGGTCAGTTACAACAAGCGCAAACCCAAAAGCGTCCTTCAAGTTTAATAGATCAATTACTGCAAGGGTTGCGTCCTTGTTTTTATTATTATCAATATCCTGATAGGCTGTTTTCCAGTTATCTAATACAACAAGAACAGGCTTTAACGAATTTATCTTTTCAACAATCAATGCTCGGTCGGTCGAAAAGCTTTGCCTAGTTGTGTAGACATATGATTCATGATGATTAGAATTGAGATTAAATGGCGAAGTTGAATAGAGAGTATTAAGTCTCCTGGCCATCAAATCTCTACTCAATTCACAATTAATATAGAGGGTGTTGCCATGAAGTTCGATTGTCTCGTTGCAAAATGAAGGCACATTGTTTGCCACGCACAGACATAGCTGAAGCATTAAATATGTTTTCCCAGTACCACGTTCAGATGGAAAATGGGTCAATGCTTTTTCGAAAATGTATTTTCCAAAAACCTGTTTGAGAGGTTTAAGTGTCTTTCCGTAAACGGCAAGTTCTTGCATACGGTCGTATGAATTATTAGGATTAAAATTGTCCATTGATGATTGGTTTGATTGATTAAAAAAAAGAAACCATTATCTTTGAACTCGTTAAGGGCTGCAATTCTTAACCGTTCAAAAATTTTAACCACGGCACCTGCCGTGGTTTTTTATTTCAAGTTCTTCTCTTTGAAATATTTTGCAACTTCAACAGGATCGTAAATTCTACGTTTGCCTATTTTAATGGATGGCAACCCACTTGTTGTATGCTTATGCAGAGTGGGGAGCGAGATTCGATATTTGTTCGCAATCTCTTGCCGGGTCAAGTACTCGACCTTAGGTTCTTTTGAAATTTCTAAAGCTTGAACTTCCTTTAATAACTCAAGCTTAACCTCTTTTAATAATGACTTTACGTCATTCTGATCAGGGAACTGGATTTGTAAGTGTTGCATAGGATCGTGTGATTAAAGGCACAATCCTAGGGTCAACGGCATGATCAATTTGTGTACAACACAATAATTTTTTTTAACTAATTGATAATCAGATTAAAAAAATGGAATTCATTTTTTGGCTTTCCTTTTTATTCCCCCGGTTTCTGGTAGACCGCTTATCAAATTTCGTTTTTCAATAGATTTTCTTGCGAATTCGTGGCCTACAAACTCATCTAGGCTTGTTCGTGCATTGATTCGTTGCTTAGTTGTCGTGAAACTTCCAGAAATATCTATTCCCATTGATTTTCCAAACCAGATTACAAAATCCCTTTCGCTTTTAATACTTTGCTCAAACAATAGCACGTCCTTTATCTGCAAACCTATTTCAACCAATTTCTGGACATTGCCAGCTTTTTCTGATTTATCATTAACTAGTTGATACTGAATTTTAACTGCCAAATCATTGGCTATGTGATTTTGAATTCTAAGATCAACATGTTTAAGAATACTTTTTATTCTAGAATTAGATCCTGTAGAGTACATCCAGCCTATAAACTTCATATCTGCTACGTAAAGTTGCATATGCTCTCTTACCCAATACAAAAACCTAAGTTTATTGTGTGGCAAAGCCTGCTTATACAATCCGTCAATAAATTGTATATACCGTAAATCTCTGTGCCTCAAAGAAAAATTATAAGCCCGTAAAACCTCAAACTCGCCTGGTGGCTTTGGAAAGTACAACCCCGTAAAATTCTTGGTCGAATATCTACCAACCAAATCCTCATCAATTTCGTACGGGATCACATAGTCAACATTCTCCAAACTTCTTCCACGATAAAGCCTCAATCCAAATTCCTTAAGTGTTGATTTGATCGAAAAATATGTATTCATAAAAAGACGAATTATTAACGCTTGTTTGGTTGTTGTTTTTGTATGGATATTCAATAGCCGATTTAAACTAACTCATTTGAAAATCCTCACCAATATGTTGATCACTGGAATTTCATGTGAAATGAAGTTTCAATTTTGATAACAAGGGGAGAAAATGTTACACAATTTGTTACACACGAAAATAAAAAAACCCTTGAATTATTTCTAATTCAAGGGTTAGCGAGGTTCCGAGCGGATTCGAACCGCTGTAGGAGCTTTTGCAGAGCTCAGCCTAGCCACTCGGCCACGGAACCTTATTCAATCAATACTTCAATTTCCTCTTGCAGAGCTCACCCCGATAAA
>CANGVZ010000122.1 GCA_947457285.1 Flavobacteriales bacterium
ATCGTTGGAAGGGATGCCACTGGTGCCATGTACCAATTATCCACTATGAAAGAAGGAGTTTCATTCTATTGTATTCATCCAATTCCAGGCGACACAAAAGACATCGTCTATTCCCAGATAGCAAGCCCCAATTGGGATTTGATATTAAAGGTATTTGGTAAAAAAAGACTATTGAAAGGGAAAGATAAAATTGACCTTTCAGAAAAAATTGCATCCGAGTTTGTGGAAACTATCAAGAACGAGAATCAATTCCTTGACAACGCTATAATCAACTTTGATATGACGCCATTCAATGAACGATTTATGAATATCACTTATATCTACAAGGAAGATTTAACTGCAAACCAATAATTTAACATCATGAAACCCCTTTTAGCGTCCTTCATATTGGCTATCCTCTTAATAGGCTGCAAATGGATAGATCATGGCTCGATTAATCCTATTATCGGAAACGAAGGAACGCTGCATTTTTATCAAAATCATGATTTAGGAGCACTCACAGAAAAGCAGCGCATCACCGCTCACCTGGCCTATGCTTATCAACTCTTGATGGATCGCACAGAAGCGATGCCTGAGAGCGAAGTCAAAAAGAATCGCTTAGCCGTTTTGGAACATTTGCGCGCATACATCCGCCGTGGTGAGTTTCCTATCAATTCTAAGTACGAAGAAAGAAGACCTTGTTTTATTGATGAGAAAGGAACCTATTGCGCGGTAGGATACCTCATTCAACAGACAGCAGGAAGTGCATTGGCTGAAAAAATAAATCAAATTTATCAGTATGATTTTCTTTCGGATATGAAACTGCCTGAATTAAGTCAATGGATTTCTAAATCTGGCTTTAGTACTGAAGAGCTGGCAACGGTTCAACCTACTTATGGCACATACGTAATAAAGAGATCTATGAGTGCTGGGGCTGGAATGAGCTATCGAGGCATAGACAATGGTTATCCCTCCTTTCGATTCAACTATGGTCGTAACATCGGTAAAAGACTGTTCACCCTGCACTCCCGCATGGAAGTCGTTGGTAAAAATGATTTTTATACCAGCTTGAGCTATGGAGTCTTCCGCCAAATCTCAAAGAATAAAGCTTATCTTAGAAATCGCAGGATAGGAGTTATGCTTGGCCCTAGTCTGCTAGTAGAAGAGGGACAAACGTCTTGGATGCTAAAACCAGAAATACTGCTTAACATTTTCGATATAATGTTATTTAAGAAATATGCGCTGTCAGGCACTCTCGGATATGCTCATGATATTTCATTAAACAAGCCTGAACTCTTTCCAACATCTAGAAATGATTTTTCGTTTCATATAGTACTATCAAGTACAAAAGGCGGCTTGACGTATAAAAAGGACTAATTCGCAAAGGACTAATTCGCAAAGGACTAATTCGCAAAGGACTAATTCGCAAAAGACTAATTCGCAAAGGACTAATTCGCAAAGGACTAATTCGCAAAGGACTAATTCGCAAAGGATGCGAAATAAACACTTCATAGTTACATTGTCTTAACAAATGAAATGATTTATTAAAATTGCTCTAATCATTACGGAATATTGAAGGTCGAGGTTTGCACCACCTTACCAACACAAATTCTGTGATGAAAAAAACAATTACACTTTCAGCAATCTTTATTGCTTTGACAAGTATTTCATTTGCTCAAGGCATCCTTCGAATTACTGAGGTTATGTCTTCGGGTTCAACTGCCGACTGGTTCGAATTGACCAACATTGGCAACGCCTCTGTAGACATCACTGGCTATAAAGTCGATGACAATAGTTTTAATTTTGCCAACTCAGCTTTTCTTAATGGAGTCACCACCATCGCTGCTGGTGAAAGCGTGATTTTTGGAGAGTCCGGTTCTGCAACATTTGCTGCTGACTTCCGCACCTTCTGGGGACTTTCTGCCAACGTTCAAGTTGGCACATACACAGGTTCAGGCCTTGGATTCTCTTCAAGCGGCGATGGCACCATCGTTTTCGATGCAACAGGAACCGAAGTTACTCGTGTATCATTCGGCGCAGCAACAGCAAACTTCAGTTTTTACTATGGCTATAATGCTGATGGTACTTTCAATCCTGCTTATGTAGGAATGAGCAACGCCGGTTTAGTTAGTGCTGTCGGAGAAATTGAATCACAAAACACCTTCACAAGCGCAGATATAGCCGCAAACGTTGCATCTCCTGGATCCGCTATTCTACCTATATCTATCGTATCTGGTTGTACTGACATAAATGCATGCAACTATAATCCAGATGCAGCAGAAGACGATGGTTCGTGCTTGAGTGAAATCACTTGGTATTTAGATGCTGACGGAGATGGATATGGCGTTAATACTTCAACTTTAACCCAATGCGAAATGCCTGAGGGCTATGCATTGCTCAGTGGTGATTGTGAAGACAACAACAGCAGCGCCAATCCCGGTGCTTCAGAAATTTGTTTTAACAATGTCGATGAGAATTGTGCCGGAGGCCTCAACGATGGCTGCGCACTCGGAAATGTTTCGATTGCGGCTGCTTCCAATTTCTTTTGGTTTAATGAAAATGGAGGTATAGTGTCGATTCCTGTGACCATGGAAAATGCGACGCCCAACGCAACCCAGTTGACTTTCTCTCTATCTGTATACACGGATGCCACACCAAATGCAGATTTCGTTTGGAATAATACGCTGACCATTCCTGCAAGTACTAACGGTGTATTCAATTTCCCATTGGCCATTATCGATGATGCTATCGCAGAAAAAGCAGAACGCGTGATTGTGAAAATCGCCACTGCAGATTTCGCAACCATCCATCCTACCAATAACTATTCAATAGTATTTATCAAGGACAATGATTACGTTGCTCCTGCACCTTCCAATGAACTTGGCATCAACTTGCTTACGAGCTTTAGCAACGGCCCGGCTGGTTCAAACTCTGCTGAGATAGTATCTCATGATCCCAGCACACAAAGACTCTATATAGCCAATAGCATCGGCAAAAAATTAGAAATTGTCGACTTTCAAAATCCGTCGGCTCCAGTTCTTCTAACAAGTCTTGATATCACCATCTATGGCAATATCAACTCAGTAGTAGCATACAACGGTGTTGTAGCCATGGCCATTGAAAACAATAATCCTCAGGCGAACGGATTTGTAGTATTCCTCGACAGCGATGGAAACTTTGTATCTCAGGTAGAAGTAGGACCAATGCCTGATATGATTACTTTTAGTAAAGATTACAATAAGGTATTGACTGCTAATGAAGGTGAACCAAATAGCGACTATAGCATTGATCCAGAAGGGTCGGTAAGCATTGTAGACATCAGCGGAGGAGTAGCTTCGCTTTCGCAATCAAACGTTACTACCATTGCACTTACATCTTTCAATGGTCAGGAGAATGCGCTTCGTGCTCAAGGCATCCGTATATTTTCTACAAGTGCCTCCGTTGCACAGGACCTAGAGCCTGAATACGTTGCAGTGTCTGATGACAACACAAAAGCTTATGTAAGCATGCAAGAAAACAATGCTATGCTCACAATTGATCTCACAAGCAATACAATCGTTTCTCTCAAACCATTGGGATATGCCGATTATAGCGCAGGTTCTAACAATGCACTCGATGCAAGCGATCAAACGGGAACTGTTCTCATCACCGGAAATCTTCCTATCAAAGGTGCTTACATGCCTGATGCGATATCCTATGCAAATATCAACGGCACGGGCTTCTTATTTACAGCCAATGAAGGTGACTCGCGCGAGTTTGGCAATGTAGTGGATGCAAACCGCATTTCTTCATCAACGTTCAACGGAACGCTCGATCCATTAGCTTTTCCCGATGCATATATCTTAAGAAACAACCGTTTCCTCGGTCGATTGAGCGGATTGAAATATAGCGGAGACACGGATGGTGATGGTGATTACGATGAGTTGCACGTACTTGGTAGTCGTTCATTTAGCATCTTCAATGCTGAGACAGGCGCTCTTGTATGGGACTCTAAAGACCTACTCGAACAAATCACTGCTTCCAATCCAATCACTGCTGCTTTCTTTAATGCATCAAATACTACTGGAAACGCAACGTTTAAAAATCGCTCTGACGACAAAGGACCAGAGCCAGAAGGCGTTACGACAGCTGTCATTGGCGGAATTCCTTATGCCTTTGTATCGCTCGAGCGCGTGGGTGGATTGATGGTATTTAATGTTCAAAATCCTGCAGCTCCAGTCTATGTTGGTTATAATAACAACAGAACACTCACCGGTAGCGGTCCAGATCTAGGTGCTGAAGGAATCGTTTATATTCCAGCTGCTCAAAGCCCGAATGGCAAAAACATTATCATCCTTGCGAATGAAGTAAGCTCTACGCTATCAATATTCTCTATTGATGAATGTGCAGAAGCTCAAGAATTAGTGGTGACTTCATCAGAGACTATCACCTGTCCAAACGAAGCCTATACCATTTCTGTCGCTGGTGGCAACGAATTTAACTATGTATGGAGCCGCAATGGCAGCGTTATTCCAAACGCTAACACTGCTGCATTAAACGCAACACAGCCTGGCACTTACCAAGTGGAATTGGTGAATGTTAACCAAGGTTGCTCAGTAGTTGCAGAACCCATTACTATTCAGCAATACAGCACCTTTGTTACTTTCACACAGCAGCCCGTGCGCCAGACTATTTGCGATGATGTAGATCAAATTCAATTCGCAATTGCAACGGCTCAACCCGTAAATACGATTCAATGGCAATACCGTACGGGAATTACTTCGGTTCAATGGATCAACATCGTTGACAACGAAACCTTCTCGGGTGCGAACAGCACAGTGCTAACCATCAACAATCCTTCTACTGCGTTGAACGGCTATCTATTCCGCTGCCGCGTTCAAAACTGTAACAGTCCGCAAGCGTCATTCACTGCAAGACTCAACGTATATCAATCGCTTGAAATCACAGGACAACCGATGTCTGCCAATGCATGCATAGGTGAAGATACTCAATTAAGTGTACAAGCTATTGGAACTGGAATATTTGTAAACAGTCCATTCAATTCTATTCGTTACCGTTGGCAACGCAGCATCAATGGTGGTGCATTCGCAGATTTGTTCAATAGTGTGAAGTATAGCGGAACAAATACTGCCACACTTAGCATTAATAATATTACAAACGAAGATGCGCAATACACCTACCGTTGTCGTGTGATTGGATATTGCAGCCCATCAGGAATCCTCTCTGAAGAAGCGACCATTGCGCCGCAGGATTGCGGAGCAGGAATCGCTCTAGAAGAAGAACGAGAACAAGAACAAGAACAAGGGAACATGGGAACAAGGGAGTTGAGAATTCAGAAATCAGAATTTGGAATTATTGACGAGGCGAGCGTGAAAGTATTTCCAAACCCTGTTAGCAACGGGATGGTAACAATCGAAACTACTGGAGTTGAAGGACGTGTTCAAATTCGCATGTTTGATAGCATGGGAAGAAAAGTTCGTGATGAAATTTTCAACATGGAAAACGGCAGAACCATCATGATGAATCTCGAAGACCTCAGCGCCGGCGTCTACCTCCTCGAACTCAACAACCCTGCTCTCAATAAGACGGAGAGAGTGGTGGTGGAGAAATAGCGACAAAGCGACGGAGCGACGGAGCGACAAAGCGACGTACTAAGTAGCAAGTTGAAATTAAAAAGTCCTGACAGTGTCAGGACTTTTTTTATTCGGAATTCTGAATTCAGAATTTGTAATTACTCCCATTTTATCACACTATCATACTATCACACTATCACACTATCTTACTAGCCTACTATCTTACTAGCCTACTATCTTATTATCCTATTATCTTATTATCTTATTATCCTATTACCCTATTACCCTATTACCCTATTATCTTATTACCCTGCTCGCTCCCGCGGCGGCAATTAGGCTCAAACCTGCGAGCAACAGAGCGTTGGCGGGGTCGCCTAGTAAGAGGGAATCGTAAATAAAGTAAACCACAACCATGCTGATGATTTGTGGGATGACGATAAACATATTGAAGATTCCCATATAAACTCCCATGCGACTTGCAGGGACACTTTGCGACAACATTACGTACGGCATCGACATGATACTCGCCCACGCGATACCTACAGCGGCCATAGCGATCATATAATGATAAGGATCGGTTAAAAACTTCATAGAGATAAATGCAAGTCCACCTGCTGTCAAACATAAAGCATGAATCATCTTGGGGTGAAGTCGCTTACTCAATGCAGGAAGAATGAGCGCAAAGGCGAAACACAATACATTAAATACTGCCAGCCCCAAATTACCCCATTTCACTCCGTCTGCAAAACCAGCATCCGATGATTCAAATGCATTGAAACAATGACGTGCGATGGACAAACTCAAATACTGCCACATCATCGGTAGACCGAACCATGTAAAAAACTTTACCCACCAAAGGCGACGCATCGTAACTGGCATTTCCTTAAATGCGAGGATGACTTCTTGTAAAATATACAATAAGCCTTTTTTTCCTTCTACTTTTTCCTCATCCGCAGGCGGTTCTTCATTCGTGGTAAA
>CANGVZ010000123.1 GCA_947457285.1 Flavobacteriales bacterium
ACCACCAGAAGAGGTAATGATTTAGGCTCCAAATCGGCTGATGAAACAACCAAGAATGGAGGCGCGAGTGACAGTGTGAAATTCATCAATTGGGTGGAAAAATTTAGAGAAGATATGCTCTCGAAATATGCGTTTGGCCTCAAGAACCCGTATTTCGCGAACTTTATGCGCTATACGATTGCTGAGTTGGAACTGATGTCCGGGGTTTCGTCAACGGTACTTTATGAAGAATATCTAATGTCTCAAAAGGTGTTGTTGAATAATCCCGCTTACATGAAATTCTTCAATGCGTACTTTGATCATTGTCTTGAAAACCGTAAGAGCACTGTTCAAATGGCGATTCAAAAGGCGATTAATGCAGATACAGATCCATTTAAAGTAGTTGAAATTCTTCAAAAGGACAGTGCATTTCAATCCGTAGCTGTTGGTGAATTGGCTGTTTTAAAAGGATTAAAGGATTTATACAGCAACAAGCAATTTTCTAGAGGTGCTGTTCGCAAGTCAATGGAAATGATGGCTGAAAGGGCGAATACCATGGAGTATCGCGCGATTGCTGCGGATATGATTTGGATGTTTACCAGAGGTAAAACGGGTCATACAGTCCCTGACTTTACTGTGTTTACGCCAAAGTTGGATCGTTGGAGATTCGACGAGAATGTAGGGCAGTTTACATACTTCTTCTTCTTTGCTGATTGGTGCACGGGATGCAAGAAGGAAATGTTATTGTTGAATAAACTTCAGGAAAAGTATAAAGGCGATGTGCGCTTTATAGCCATTAATATGGATGAGAATATTGAAGATTTGAAACGATATATTCAAGAAAATCGCGATCAGGATTTTACTTTTCTATTTGCAGGTAACAATCCCGAGATCAGAGAAGTTTTCAATCTAAAGTCGCTACCCTTCGCTCTGATGGTAGATGCAGAAGGCAAGGTGATGTATGACTACACCCGACTTCCAAGTGAAGGCTTGAATCTCGACTTGGATAAACTACAAGCCATGTTACGCTCCAAGCCTGGAGGTAACACATGGAAAGATAAGTGATAAAGTCAGCGCTTAAATTGCAGTAGAGCAGCGATCAGCCATGTAATCGAAGAGGTTTTTTAGCGGACCTTTTACAATCATTTCTAAAAAAGGATTTAGTTGCGCATCGCATAAAAGATATGCTTCGGAACCAGCTTCTTTAGGTGAGATATGTGTGTTGAGCGTGAATGCAAAGGGAGAGCCTTCTGTGCTTTCGTAAATGACATTCGTATTACTGATAACTTCTTTTATGCGAAGGCCTATGGTGTATGCACCTTGAATTTTGAATGAACAAATTTGTCCATCACTCTTCCAGTCAGAGTATTTTCCTTCAGGAAGTAATTTTTGAATATTGTCGGTATTGGTAAGGAAAGTACTCACCTGATCGGGTGTAGCTGCAATATTTACTTTTTTCGATTCTATTTTAGTCATAAGTGATGTTGAATGCTGTAAAGATATACTTATCTTATGGGTCAATTTTGCTATCTATCACAATTTCCAAGCCTCTGGATTGAGCTTCCATTCCTTTAGCGTGGTGAGTTGATCATTATTTACATATCCAGATTGAGCTGCTTGTTGAATAAGCTGATCGTAATCACTGAGAGTAACCAATTGGCAATTGGCATTGTTGAATGCGGTGGTTGCTTTTTCAAAGCCATAGGTGAATATTGCCACCATTCCTTCGATATTCGCTCCAGCCTCTCGGAGTGCGTCAACAGCGGTTAAACTTGATTTTCCGGTGCTCACCAGATCTTCAATAACCACTACTTTTTGATTAGCGTGCAGCACTCCTTCTACCTGATTTCCCAATCCATGCTTTTTAGCCTCGCTTCGCACATAGATGAAAGGTAGATTGAGTTCTTCCGCCACGAGCGCACCGATGGCAATACCGCCCGTCGCTACACCTGCGATGACCTCGGCGTGTGGAAACTGTGCACGGATGATTTCACAAAATGCTTTCTTAATTTCCTCACGAATTGCTGGGTAAGAAAGGGTTTTGCGGTTGTCGCAATAGATTGGAGACTTTATCCCAGAGGCCCAAGTAAAAGGATTTTCAGGGGATAATTTTACAGCAGCAATTTGCAACAAGAAATCTGCTACTTTTAACGCGCGTTCTGAATTCTGATCCATGAGCCAAAAGTATAAAGTATATTTCTCTAATCGACCTGTGATTTTTACACAAGACGAGCCCGATTCGAGCCTAGTTTTCAAAGGTGCGGAGATCATTCGTTCTTGCGGAAAGACCGATATTGTATTGATTGAAAGTGCTGTGGCTCGCGGTGCGAAGAGTATCTTCGTGGTTTGCAATGACATCGAAAGGGCGTGGAAAAAGTTTTCTGATCAATTCGAATTTGTACAAGCTGCTGGCGGTTTGGTATTAAATAATAAAAATGAAATTCTCTTCATTTATCGCCATGAAAAGTGGGACTTGCCGAAAGGAAAGGTTGAAGAGGATGAGGATATTGACGCTGGTGCCCTTCGTGAAGTAGAGGAAGAATGCAGTATTGGACAGTTGGAGCTGCTTTACCAACTCGAAACTACATGGCACACCTATATTCAAAAAGGAGAGCCCATTCTCAAGGCTACAGCTTGGTATGTAATGAGATATCATGGTGAAGGAACACCCAAGCCTCAGCTGGAAGAAGGAATCACCGAAACTCGCTGGATTCCAGTCGACCAGCTCGCCATTGTGCGGAGCAACACCTATTCCTCAGTGTTGGATGTAGTAGAAAACTATGAGCAGAAGACAAACGCTTAATTTACCTAAAGATGACTGAATAAAGGTTGATTATTTTTACTGAAAATTTGAAATACTAATCATGAGCAAACAATTCACTTTTGGAGAAGGAAAATTGGCGGGTTATATCTCTGTTTTCCTTGGAGCACTCGCTTTTTTGGCAGTTTTTTGTTTTAAATACCCACGCATCCTAACCTCTCCCGAATTGCGGGAAATATACACGGGCGAACAAATGCGGGTGTTGCTCACTGCGACGATTATTGCCTCCCTGTTTTTTGCCGTGCTCAGTTTTCTTTTGAGTAGTAAAAAGTCATTTGCTCTTATCGGAATTATCTTATTCGTGCTCACCATATTCATGGGAGGACTGAATGTAGAACCAAGCACAGTTGGGCCAAGCAAATGGTATCTCGGCTTAGATTGGCTCTTGCTTGATTTGCTGTTGATGGCAATCATTTTTATTCCAATAGAAATGGTTTGGCCTAAACGTCCCGATCAGCCCAGGTTTCACGAAGAATGGAGAACAGATTTAGTATATTTTACAATAAGTCACCTCTCTATTCAATTCTTTAGCATTCTCATCACTACTACTGTTTCCAGAACATTTGGTCGTTTTGATTTGGCTGTTATTCAGGATTGGGTGCAAAACTTGCCTCTCGCGGTGGAGTTGTTTTTAGCGTTTTTCGTAGCAGACCTATTCCAGTATTGGGCACATCGCTTCTTTCATTCCTATGCATACTTTTGGAGATTCCACTCCATCCACCATTCCACACACAATATGGACTGGCTGGCGGGAAGTAGAACTCACTTCATCGATATTTTTGTCACGCGTTGTGCAGCGTTCGCTCCATTATATGTGTTGGGAGTTTCTCCGTTGGTATTCAATATTTATATTCTGTTCATGGCAATACACGCGGTATTGATTCATGCGAATACAAGAATCAACTTCGGCTTTTTGAAATATATCATTGCGACTCCTCAGTATCACCATTGGCATCATTGCATTGAACCCGAACACTACGGAAAGAATTTTGCGACCATTTTTCCATTTATCGATCGCATTTTTGGAACGTATTACCTACCTGGCAACGAATGGCCGAGTGGCACAGGCGTAAAGGAAGCCAGCTATCCTAAAGGGTACGTCAAACAAATGGTTCATCCATTCGCAAAAAGTCCATTTGATACTGACCTAAATATGGAAGATCAATCAAGTCGTTGAGTTTTTTACAACGAGATATTTCTTCAGCAAATTCTCTGATTTTTTATCAAGAATAATTTCCCGAATTCCATGCTTTCTGAGAATAGTTAAGCTCATTGGAATTGATGACTGTCTCAATAAATTTTGGATGTTTTTATAGGGAGCTTGGCCGTTGATTGCTACAATTTCATCTCCCATCCAAAGGCCGCATTGATCAGCAGGACTGTTTTCAAGCACGTAAGTCACCGTGGGTTTGCCAGCATTTTCGTCCAAAGAGAATCCAAAATGGTGCTCACTCGCTTTACTTGAAGCCTGTTCCATCAAGACATATCCGAAATGTTTTAAGGCTTCAATGATAAAGGGAAGATAGTCTTCAGTGCCATAAACAAGTTTTTCAAAAATGAAATCTGCGCTCTCACCGGCAACTTCCTCGATTATCTTTTTGTAGTCATTGGAAGTATAACCTAATTGTTTTTTTCCAAAACGTTCGTACATCAGGCGCATCACATCATCCAGACTCTTTGCATCGGCAGTTGATTTTTGGATAAAAGCGTCTGTAATAAATGCAATCAAACAGCCTTCATTATAAATAGATACCTTACGCCAAGGTATCCCCGCGCTATAGCCATCGAGCCAGGTATCGCGGCTGCTCTCGGCCACGCTGATGTTGAAGCGGCCTTGATTGTCGAGGTGTTCTTGAATGGCTTCTTTTAATACTCCTTGCCACTCATTCTCATCCAACAATCCACAGCGGTAGAGTAGAAGGTCTCCGTAGTATGTAGTGACGCCTTCTGCTACATAGCCGAGATCAGAATAATTTTCTTTGGTAAAATCATAAGGCATCATTTCTTGAGGCCTAATGTTTTTGATATTCCAAGTGTGAAATAATTCATGACAAGAAATGGCCAAGAGGTCGGTATAACCGGCCCCAGTGACGAATTCTGTCGCAGGTCCCATAGCGATGACGGTAGAGTTGTGATGTTCTACACCATGTCTGATAAAGTAAGGCGGGAAGTGAAATAGAAAGTGATACTCGCTGCAAGGGATGTCACCAAACATTTTGAAATGCTCATCGGTGAAGGCTTTGAAATCACTAATAATTTTTTCTTCATTGAATTTTATTTTACCAGAAATCCAAATGAAGAAAGGAATATCATTTGCGGTATATTCTAAACATTGTAAATGAGGGGATGCTAATATTGGCGCGTCTGCTAATTCATCAAAACCACTTGCGAGAAGAACCAGTGGTGATTCCTTTTTTAAACCACAAGCGACTTTATAAGTGTTGTCAAGGTTCAACCATACACGATAAGCTTGCTCTTGTTTTTCTTTATCATAAAAAAAACAATTGACAGGATTCATATAGAGTAAATCAGTATCGATATATGAACTTCCTGCATTGAGTTCGGCGCAATAGTACTCGTAATTGATGGTGACGTTCGAAGCGCCATTCGCTGCTATTTCCCACAAGTCCTTTGTGATTTTTCTTACAGCTAGTCTCTCTTGTTTATCATTGAATGCCTCAAATCCGCGAATGTTTTTGGCAAAATTTCCAAGCTCATATCTTCCAGGTCTCCAAGAGGGCAACTGGAGTTGAAGTGTATTCTTAGCATCATTTGGAAAAACAGCCTCGAACGTGATGAATTTGCGATGAGGATTTTGATGATAAACCTTGTACTCTACCATACTTACTTCACTATTTTTTCAATGGGTTGACCGATGGCTGCACTTGGCAGCGGTATTCTACAAATTGCAGCGATGGTGCTCGCGATGTCGCAGATAGTCTGCGGTTGATAGGTTTCTCCTTTCTTCACTCCAAAGCCATAAAATAATGCTGGCACGTGAGTGTCGTAGGTGAACGGACTGCCGTGTGTGGTGCCTTGCAAACCATATTCAATAAAACCAGGATTGGTGATATAGACCACATCTCCCGAAAGACGTTGGTTGTAGCCCAATTGAAGTCTCGAAACGATGGGTGATTTTACATCGAGACGATCGAGGTCTGCACCGTTCATCGCCATCAGTACATTATCCATTTCAGATACAAGTTGAGCTACTTCCATTTGAATGCTTTTTAGGTTTAAATTTTTCTCCTGAATGAGCGTTCGGTTTAGAAAAATATTCAAATTGGATTCATTGATTACCCATGTTCCTGCGCCATATTTTTGTGTCAAGTAGGCGTTCACTTTCTCTTCTACCAAATCACTTTTCCAATAACCCGCTGCTCCTTTTCTTTCAGCCATATAACTCGGCGTGGGTGCACCAGCGTGATCGGCAGACAAGAAGATGAGATAATTTCCTTTTCCAACTGTTTCATCCAAAAATTTTATGAAATCTGCAATGTCGCGGTCGAGACGCAAATAGCAGTCTTGTGCTTCTTTGGAATGAATTCCAAATTGATGTCCGATATAGTCAGTGCTTGAAAAAGACATGCACAACATGTCGGTGAATTCGTCTTTACCAAAATTTTCTTTTAGAATTACTTCTTTACCAAAGTCGATGGTTAATGAATTTCCGAATGGAGTACCTTTCAATAGGTCATAACCGCCATTCAT
>CANGVZ010000124.1 GCA_947457285.1 Flavobacteriales bacterium
CAGAAAAACAATTGCGATTGGTTTATGATAATACAGGAACGCTGAGTCAAGATCAAATCGGGCAGTTAGAACAGAAACTCGTGAGTTTCAGTAATGAAACGAGCAATCAAATCGTAGTGGTTGTAATAGCAGATTTATGCGGTTATGACAAGGCTGATTACGCGATTGAGTTAGGGGATCGCTGGGGTGTTGGTCAAGCTAAGGAAGACAATGGAATTGTTTTTCTGGTAAAGCCAAAAACCAATACGTCTCGGGGTGAAGTATTCATAGCCGTAGGTCGCGGACTAGAAGGAGCCATTACCGATGCAGACGCTTTTGTCATTATCGATGATAAAGTTATTCCTCGATTTAAGCAAGGT
Source organism: Flavobacteriales bacterium (assembly GCA_947457285.1). Lineage (GTDB taxonomy): Bacteria > Bacteroidota > Bacteroidia > Flavobacteriales_D > Sanyastnellaceae > JAIXWP01. Next base: position 360 of record CANGVZ010000124.1, read on the forward strand.
GATTATTTCGGCGGAATCAATGATGGACTCGATTTACTGATTCCTTTGGCAAAGGGGGAGTTTAGCATAAGCGATTATAAGAATGATAATAAGAAAAAGAAAAATGGAGTTTTCTTCGGAATCTTCTTTATTGTCTTCGCTATCATTGGGCTTGTCTTTTTCGTAAAATACAGACAAGCAAAAAAATATGCAGCACTAAATAATGTTGACTTCTGGACTGCTTGGATGTTGTTGAATCAAATGCAGCGTACGCATCATGGCAGCCGCGGATTCTGGGGAGGATATGGCGGTGGTGGTGGTTTCGGCGGCGGAAGTGGCGGTGGCGGCGGTGGTTTTGGCGGCTTCGGTGGCGGTGGATTTGGCGGCGGCGGCGCAGGCGGAAGCTGGTAATTTATTTCTAGAAAAAAAGAAAAAATGGGATTTGGAAAATGGATAGGTGGTGCACTTGGATGGGCTGTTGGAGGTCCCATCGGAGGGCTTTTAGGTTTTGCCTTTGGCACCATCATCGACGATAAAAGTTTGAGCGTTGAAAAAGGCAATCAGAAACGAGGCAATTATGATCCGAGGTATGACCGCCGTTATCAAAATCAACGTCATCATACGCAACCTGGAGATTTTGCAAGTGCATTGCTTGTGCTTTCCGCGGCTGTGATGAAGGCCGACGGCAAACACATGAAAAGTGAGCTAGATTATATCCGTGGCTTTTTTGCCCGTCAATTTGGAGAATCATCTGCCGCGTATCAAATGTCATTGCTCAAAGAACTCCTGCAGAAAGACATTCCTGTACGTGAAGTCTGTGAGCAGATTCGCTATTACATGGAACATCCGATGCGTTTGCAGATGATGCACTACCTTTTTGGAATCGCCAACTCGGACGGCTCTGTTGATTCAAGTGAAGAACGAATTATTAATCAAATTGCTCACTATCTGGGCATCTCTGAAAAGGATTATGAATCTATTCGCGCGATGTTCTACCATGACGCCGAGAGTGACTACAAGATCTTAGAAGTAGCATCCTCCTCGACTGATGAGGAAATCAAGAAAGCTTACCGAAAGATGGCCATGAAGTATCACCCTGATAAGGTAAGAGGACTTGGAGAACAACATGAAAAAGCGGCGGCTGAGAAATTTGTGAAAGTTCAGGAAGCCTACGAACGCATTAAGAAAAAACGCAATATCAAATAGTCATTTTTTCCACTCGCGAAACTACTACATCGCGGGTGTAAGCTGCTATTTCTTCTTCTGTTTTTCCTTCAAAGAATGAAGGAGGAATAGGCTTTTCAAAATGAACCGCGATTACTCCAGGTCGCAAACCCATCGATCCCGCGGAAAGCACTTCCGCTGCGCCTTTCACTGCTACAGGTACAATGGGAATACTTTGAGACTTCGCTATGATAAATGAACCTCTTTTGAACACCCCTATTTTACCGTTTTTTGAGCGAGTGCCTTCCGGGAATGAAATTACATTTTTGCCTTCTCTAATTCGTTGACCAGCCTTTTCCATGCTTTTCATCGCTTTCTCCCTATTCTTTCTATCGATGAAAATCATTCCAATTAGCCACATAAATTGCCCGACGATGGGCACTTTCGCCAATTCCTTTTTTGCTATATAAAATAAAGGCACTGGACTGGCGCGACAGATGGCGACGATATCATAAAGAGAAGAGTGATTCGCAACATAAATGGAAGGAGTTTTTTTATCCAAATTTTCAAGACCGGTGACCTTCACGCGTACTCCAGAAATGGCGCAAATAACAGGACTCCAGAAATAGTGCGCTAAAAAAATCATTACACGATTCTGCTGCCATGTAAGCAATACCAAGACTATTCCCAGCAAACCACAAAAGCCCATCCATATAGCAATCAAAATCGCTTGGAATACATTGAGTACTCTTCTCATAATTGCAAAAAATATGGTGCAATATGGGGCAAATCTTCGAATGCTTACATTTGCTAAGATGAAACGTTGGTACCCCACTCTTCTTTTGACATTGTTGTCCTTCGCTTTCATTAAACCGTTTTGGGGTCAAACAGATAGCACTACTCGCAAGTCAAGTCTACTCGCTTACCCAGTGGGATTTTACCTACCGGAAACCCGCTTTGGTGCAGGCATAGCGGGAAGTTTTAATTTTTATTTGAATAAAAAAGATAGTATTTCACCTCCCTCACAAATTCAAATTGGAGCAGCTTACACGCAAAACCGACAGCTCCTCCTCTATTTGCCTTTTGATTTTTATTGGAACGAAAGAAAACATCAAGTTTTAGGTGAACTTGGATATTATGACTACATGTTTTTCTTTTTTGGCACCACTACCCTTCCTACAGAAAGCAAGGAAAGTTTTTATGTGCGATTGCCAAGACTTCGCATTCAGTACACGAGAAAAATAGGCAAACACTGGTACACTGGACTGAAAGGGTGGTACGACCAATTTGATATTTACAAATATTCCGAAAGAAGTTCTCTTGAAAATGGTCCCTACCCTGGACGTGAAGGCGGCGCTGGCAGTGGTCTCGGTGCATTCATACTCTATGATAGCAGAGACAATGTATACGCTTCAAAATCGGGGCACTACCTCGAATTGTATTACCACAATTATGATAAAGTTTGGGGCAGTGATTTTGACTTTCATCGTTATCGAATTGACTACCGTCATTTTTTACCTGTAAAAAAATCCGTTCTCGCCTTTCAAGCGTTCGGAGATTTTATGACAGGCGATGTTCCATTTTTCCAAATGACTGGAATCGGCGGACCAAAAAGGTTTAGAGGATATGTAGATGGACGAGTGCGCGATCACCACGCTGCATTGACGCAATTGGAATGGCGTTCATTTTTTGCGAAAAGATGGGGTTACACTCTTTTTGCAGGAGGCGCATTAGTGAGGGACGAACTAAAAGATTTAACAAAATCACCATTATACTACTCAGCAGGAATGGGAATGCGCTATGTTTTTGATATTGAAAAACGTGTACACATTCGATTAGACGTGGCTTTTGGGCGTAAAACAAATGAGTTCTATTTTACGATAGGCGAAGCATTCTAATTTGTTTTGTTTATAGTTCAATTTGTAAATTCGTAGCAAATCTAAGTGCAGTGATTTACCAACTTGATGACGACATATGGTTTCCGCCCCACGAAGAAGCCGTGCACGACATCTTAGCGGTGGGAGGAGATCTTAGTTCCGAAAGGCTTATTACGGCCTATGCCAATGGAATTTTTCCGTGGTATGATGATACCGATGAAATACTATGGTGGAGTCCTAAAGAGCGATGTGTATTATTCTTGAATGAATTGCATATTTCAAAATCAATGCGCAACATTCTCAATAGGCATTCTTTTAAAGTTACAATCGATGAAGCTTTCAGAGAAGTAATGGAAGGCTGCCGCAGCGGAGATCGCGAAGGGAAAACGTGGATTCATAACGAAGTGGTTGAAGCATACGTGCACCTCCACGAATTGGGGCTCGCGCACAGTGTGGAAGTTTGGAATGAAGACCAATTAGTAGGTGGACTTTATGGCGTATCGCTTGGACAGTTGTTTTTTGGAGAATCTATGTTTTCAAGAGAAAGCAACGCCAGCAAAGTAGCACTCATACATCTTGTTGATCATTTAAAATCCAAAGGCTGGAAAATGATTGACTGTCAGATATACAACGAACATCTTGGTTCTTTGGGAGCAAGAAATATTGCCAGAGAAGAATTTCTTGAAATATTATCCGTAGAATTGAAGTATCCAACCGCAGGAGGAAAATGGAAATTTCAAGTCTAGATTTGATTCGTGAGAAATTAAGTTCATCAGAAAAACCTGGCGAAGAAGCACATCGTTTAATGATGAGCTACAACCGTGCTGTAGCCTCGGAGGCACGCAGTTTTGACCCACCGCCAAAGGAAAGCGCAGTGATGATGATCTTGCATCCGCGCGACAATGAGCTGCATACACTATTCATATTGAGACCGGAAAATCAAGGCGTGCATAGCGGTCAGATTAGTTTCCCGGGCGGAAAAAAAGAGCTAACCGATGACAATCTTTTGCACACCGCTTTTCGCGAAACCTACGAAGAAATTGGAATTGAACAAAGTAAGCTAGAGTATCTGGGCAGCTTGTCAGAGTTGTACATTCCTCCAAGCAATTTTATCGTTCAACCATTCGTGGCCTACTGCAACCATGAACCGGAGTTGACCCCAAGTGCAGATGAAGTAAGTGAAGTCATACATTATCCACTCGGGCAGTTATTGACTCAAAATGAATTGCAGAAAAAAAAGATATATCTACAAAAGTTTGATTTACATCTCGAGGTTCCGTATTTCGACGTATTCGGAAAAACATTGTGGGGAGCCACGGCTATGATGGTAGCCGAATTCAAAATGCTGATTCAGAAATAATTTTTATACCTTTTGAACCAATATCTCAAATGGATGTAACACCGTTTGAAATCAACTCAACATGAGCTTATTTAGATACTTCATTATTGTTATTAGCATTTGCGGCTATTTGGAGGGCTTCACTCAAGCCGTTCCGGGAGAGGCTTCTCCTGCAGCACCCACGCAGTTGATAGAACGAATCCCACAAACAGAAGAGAAAGATTTATCAGCTGAAAAAAACGCCGTAGAATCTTGGGAAGCAGTTTTAAAAAAGGATAAAACCAATCAAATTGCATGGTTTCATTTTATCGAAAACACCTACTACTCCCTTCTGCCAGCTCGATCCAGGGATTTGAATAACTCAGGAAAACAGAAACTGAATGAGCTTTTAAATGAACTCAAACAAATCGATGACGATTCGCATGCATATCACTATCTCAATTATTTGATTAAAGGCAAAAGCTCAGACGGCCTTCAATCATTGGACTTAGCATACCAAAGAAGACAAGAAATAGGCTTGCTGGATGATATGTTGGGCAAGGCAATCATTGAGAAAAATAATGCGGCGAAAAAGGACTTCTCAAAAAAGTTAAACGCATCAGGCATCTACAATTCTGCTCTTCTCGAATACAATCAAAACGTGCTCAATAGTATTGAACCGAACGCTACTCTACTTACCTACGGAAACGCCGATACCTATCCCTTAATTATTCTTCAAGAAGAATTTGGATTGCGCCAAGACGTAAAGGTCATTTGCATTGAGTGGTTGATGAATAAAAACTACGCCGATAATATCATTCCAGGGCTCAGTAAAGTGGGTAGCGAAAGTGAATTGGTGAAGATGATTTGTGAAGGAACAAAAGACAATATTTATTTGGGCCTCACACTTGCACCTGCTTGCTACAAAAATATTGAATCCAGATTGTATTGCACAGGCTTAGCCTTCAAATATAGCGAACAGCCCATTCTTGCGGCCAACAGTATAATCAACAACTGGAAAAGTCTATTCAAACTAAAGTATATTAAAAGCAATGAGGATATCAATCGCAACTATCTGTTGCCATTGATTATTCTTGAAAAGTACGCTGCAAATCCACAAGAAAAGAAGGAGTATACTGACTTGATAGAGCTGCTAAAGGCGCAAGTTTCGAATCCAAAAAAAATCAACCAATACAGAGATTGATTTGAAGGCTGCGAACAAATATAATAAGCACTCAGACGAGGAATTGATGCGTCTTATCGGCCAGCGCGATAGCAAAGCTTTTGAGGAGCTCTATGACCGATATTCGAAGTTGATGTATAATTATTTCCATCGAATGTTATGGAAGGATAAGGAAAAAGCCAGGGATTTTACCCAAGATTTATTTTCCAAGATTATCCATAAAAATGACCTATTTGATGATAAACGCTCTTTCAAAACATGGTTGTATAGCATCGCTCATAACATGTGTAAGAATGAGTACGCAAAGCATGAGGTAAGAAAAGACGCACATTCTGATATAAAATATCATCAGCCTGGAATTGAAAAGTCAAAGGCCGATGTGGACTTGGACAAAAGTGAGTTTAAACGTGAATTAGAAATAGCGCTATCGGAGTTGGATGAAGTGAAACGCACCACCTTCGAGTTGAGATTTTATCAGGAAATGAGCATACAAGAAATTAGTGAAGCCATGGATTGTAGTGAAGG
>CANGVZ010000125.1 GCA_947457285.1 Flavobacteriales bacterium
AGGTCTTTGCCAAATACAGAATTATACTCTTCTATCTCTTGTGGAGTGCGTGCTATCGCGAAATCGAAATATTGTTTGTTATCGTTTCCGTGTTCCGTCAAATACCATTGACGGTTGTTTGCATGGATATACATACAGCAACCGCCCAGTACAGGAACAATTTTGATTCCCGAAGTATTAAACAGCTCGTTTTTTTTGGCCGACCAGTAGGGTGCAATTCCTGCATGAAGGCCATTTGATTTCACTGCATTTTCAATCACCCTTGTTTCTTCGGGTACAAAGTTGAGTTTGGATACAAGATCTTCTTTGTGCACCATTAACTTATTTCCCCAATAGGCTGAGAGTATGAAGAAGGGGGCTGCCAGAACGAGCCAAGGGATGCGTTGAATTTTCGGTGTGGCAACTATTGCTAGGGCTATCAATGCAAGTATCATCGCGGGAAAGTTGTAGCGGATACAATCAAAGGCAGTATATGATCCGTTGATGATTGGTGCGATTATGCCGAGTACAACACTTCCGGAAAGAAATACAATCCAAAGAGAGATAGGTGGAATGTCTTTTTTTAGAATAAACCGAATGAACGTTCGGGCGGTGATAATTAATAGAAAAAGGATAGAGCTTGCGACGAGAATCACAAATGAAGTTTTTAATGTGATGCCTTCTAATTCATAAGACATATGTTGTATGAAAACAGCTAGAGATTCGCCTGCATGTTCTGTTGACATGTTGCGAAATGGTGCGTCAATTTTAGGGTTGCTAGATCTTAGTCCATTTAGAGTCCAGCTGCTTAGGACAAAAGTTAAAAGCAAAAAAAGCGCGTGAATTAATGGGGTTCGTTCTTTTTCCTTCCAAAACTTTAGAATGTAATAACCAAAGAGAGGGGCAAGGAATAGCAGCCAGAATAATTTATCACTGACAGACATTACATATAACAAAATACAGAGAGCAAAAAAGGCGATGTATTTTGTGCTGGTCTTTTTTATCTCTGCAATATTCAAAACGATGCTCCATGCGATGAGAGTATTTAGCATGGCGCCGAGGTGGTAGGCGTTGGATAGGTATTGAAAGTGAAGAAGAAAATCGTAAGGATAAAGTGTAAAAGTGTGAGGTAAGAGGAGTAAAATTTGAAGAAAAATACGACCGGTGAGATTGTTCTCAGGATAGAGTTTTCTGATGATATAATCAGACAATACAGCAATGAGAATGTATTGTACAACGGCGTATGCAATGCCAGCTTGAACAATATTTCCCGTGATAGATAAAATGAGAAAATATAAAATCATATCAGGAAAAACATTTGGAGCTGCATTGAATGACCACAACTCCATGTTGTTTTTATGAATGAAAATATCTCTATATATACTGGGTAAATACATGCAATCTGAATTGAGAAATTCTTTCTCAAATTCAGAGGGGATGACGAGTGCAAAGCTCAGTAGAGTGAGAAATACACCGCCAATGGTAATGAGTGCAGGAGTAAAATTTTTCAGATTTTTCATACGTTTCAACCGAAAAGTGAGCTGAACAATTCTTCAACTTTACCCACCAATACCACACGAATTCCTTTGTGTTCGCTAATACCCTTATTGTATTTTGAAATGTAAATTTCTTCAAATCCGAGCTTAGCTGCTTCATTGATGCGTTGATCAATTCTGGTGACAGGTCTAATTTCTCCGCTAAGTCCGACTTCACCTGCGAAGCATGCGGAGCGGGGAATTGCGATGTCTTCGCTGCTTGATAAAATGGCCGTTATTACTGCAAGATCCATCGCGGGGTCTTCGAGTCTCATTCCACCAGCAATATTGAGAAAAACATCTTTCATTGCGAGGCGAAAGCCACATCTTTTCTCGAGCACAGCGAGAAGCATATTGAGTCTTCGGATATCGAAACCAGTAGTGCTTCGTTGCGGAGTTCCGTAAACCGCTGTGCTTGCCAGCGCTTGAATCTCCACCAGCAGAGGTCGGAGGCCTTCCATCGTAGCGGCAATAGCAGTGCCGCTGAGTTGATCGCTTTGCGAGTTGATGAGAATATCGGAAGGATTAGCAACTTCTTTTAATCCACTTCCCACCATTTCGTAAATGCCGAGTTCATTGGTGCTGCCGAAGCGATTTTTGGAAGTACGCAGCAGGCGATAGATATGGTGACGATCACCTTCAAACTGAAGAACGCAATCGACCATGTGCTCTAAGACTTTTGGGCCAGCCAATGTTCCTTCTTTGGTAATATGTCCAATGAGGAAAATCGTTGTGTGATTTTCTTTTGCGTATTTGAGAAGCTTGGTAGTACACTCGCGCACTTGACTGACGCTGCCTGGACTGCTCTCAATAGCAGAAGTGGTGAGGGTTTGAATGGAGTCAATCACCAGTAAGTCTGGTTTTACTTCTTCGAGATGAAGAAGAATATTTTCCAATGATGTTTCCATCACCAAAAGACAGCGCGGGTTGTCGTATCCTAGTCTTTCAACACGCATTTTTATTTGCTCTTCGCTTTCTTCGCCACTTACATATAGCACTGTCATATTGAGCTGCTTGAGTGCTAGCTGGAGCATGAGTGTACTCTTACCAATACCAGGTTCACCGCCGAATAGGATGAGGCTTCCGGGCACGATTCCACCACCGAGTACGCGATGCAATTCTTGGTCGACAACAGGAATTCGATTTTGAATTTCTGATTCAAGCTCGGATATTTTTCGAGGCTTGGATAATCTGGAAGAGCTTTTTACAGGACCGTCACTAGTCTTCTGCACTATTTCCTCTACAAATGTATTCCACTCGCCACACGAGGGACACTTGCCCACCCATTTGGGGCTTTGTGTGCCACAGTTTTGGCAGAAGTAGGCGGTTTTAACTTTACTCATAATGAAAACTGAATTTTTCAGTCCATGCAAAGTAAATTAAAAAAGGCTGCCCCTTTTTACAGTGAGCAGCCTTTTTTGCAGCGTAGCAATTATCTTATTTCAAAAGCGTGAATGTGCCTTTGAAGAGTGTATTTCTACCAAATGGTAATTCGAGAATATAGAAATATGTTCCCTCGTTCAGGTCGCGTGGACTCCAGTTGTTGCCATAGTTTTCTGATTCGTATACGATCGAACCATTTCTGTCAAATACTTGGAACTTGGAACCCGGATATAGTTCAAGGCCTTCTATTTTGAAAGCATTGTTGAGCGCATCTCCATTAGGCGTGATTACGTTTGGAATTTTCACAGCGCACGCATCTGCAATAACAAGGAATGTAGTAGATGAAGAACCACAAACATTGCTGGCAGTTCCCACGATTTGTAGTGTTTCAAATTGGCAACTTGGAGGAATCAAATCGCTGCAAACATTAGCTACACTGCCGTTTCCGAGCAGTGGAGTAACTCCTGGACATGAAGCTTGCCATGTGTACGATGTAGCATCAGTGGCCTGTAAATCGAGGACTTCACATTCGGTAGGACAAATGAGACTTACGTCAGCACTTCCTTCAAATGTAGTAGGTACACGAGAGATAACAACGTTGGCGCAGCTTTCTTGTTCGGTGTTGCAACCTTGGTTGTCAGTGATTGAAAAACAATAGTTGCCACTGAATTCAACAGTGATGCTGTTTGTATTTGTCTGACCGTTGCTCCATGCAATGCTATATCCTGCTGGAACGACCGTTGAAAGTGTTACTGAAGATTCATTGCATTCAAGAATGTTTGCTGAAAGTTGTGGTGCACTTGCAGTTGGAACATTTGTAATTGTAGCGCATTCTTGTTGTGAGGTTCCGCATAGATTGGAAACGGTCACACAGTAGGTGCCTGGAGTGGAAACATTGAGTGTTGCTGTCGTTTGATTTCCTGGTGTCCATACGTATTGCAAAGCACTGTTGTCTTGATTTGAAGGAACAGGGTCAAGACTGGTCGAAGCACTGTTACAAATAACTGCGTCTTGCAGTGCAGGTTGTGGCACGTTTGGCTGATGCGTGATGGTAAAGCCACCGTTGTCAGATCCGCATCCATTGGTAATGGACACCTGGACATTTGATGTGACATAGCCTGTATAGGGCCCGGCAATAGCATTAAGACCATTACTCGAAGGTACTACACCATTGCCAGTCCATTCAATCTCTCCGGTGCCGCCAATATCTACAACATCAATAGCAAGTGGCAATGTTTCGTTGCCGCAGAGAAGTGCATTGGTGTTTGGAGTGAGCGTGAGTTCTGGAGCTTCGGTGTACTCGAGTTCGTAGCAATAGTCGAGATTACACTCTGGGTCAGTAAAACACAACGTGTACAGTCCATAATCACCAGGAGTAAATACATTGGGTGAGCTCACACCCTGAGCATTGATTGGGTTGTATGCGGTAGTGGTGGTGAGTGACCAACCGGCAGGACCTGTCACTACCCATTCTCCTGAAAGTTCAGAAGGTGCACAAGAGCTCACGCCTTGATATACTACACCAGGAGTGAGACCAGGTCCGATTTCGTTTACACTATTCCAAATTTCACCATTACAGTTGATGGCCCAGAAAGAGTTGTTTGCATCCTGAGTTGCGTTACCGTTGGACACATAAGTGAAAGTCCATGTATCTCCGAGTGTAATCGGTGCGCTTGAAATGGTAAATGAAGTGGTAGCAGTAACGAGGTAAGTATCGCTGGTGCCATCAGCGTGAGTGATGACTACGTTGAGGTATGCACCTTGCCAGCCGTTTGCCGAACCATCTTGAGCATAGATGAGAAGATCACCTTGAGCCGGGTTGCTGAAGCCTCCTGTGAATGAGACAGACTCAAGTCCGTCGCAATAAGCGCCGGATAGTTCTTCGTTTGCTTCATCGATGAACGACTCGATTTGAATGACCTCTTGAATATTAAGACCCTGACACCCGTTCTCATCTGTTACGATGATAGAGTAGAAGCCTGGGTTGTTTCCACTAAACTGGAAGCATTGCTGGTTTGTAGCAGCTCCAGCAGGAATATTTCCTTCATAGCCAGTATAGACAGCCCAAGTATAGCTTTCCCATTCTTCTTCCAGACAAATTTCTTGTGTTACGCCAGGACAGAGAGAAATAGGTTCGTTACCTGTTACAAAATCAGGAATGAAATAAGTTGAGGCATCTACAAAAACTGTGGCCGTGCTGGAACAACCACCTGAAAAACCAGTCACGGTAATATTTCCGCCTTGTGATACAGTACAGTCTTGTGTATCGCAACCAGTACTCCATGAATAAGAGTCAAAGCCTGGTGTGGCAGATAGAATGGTAGTTCCCCCGGCGCATACGCCAAGTTCACCCGTGATATTAATTGCTGGAGGAACATCGGATGTTACATCAAAAACGTACGTTAACGTTGTGAAGGCGCCACCTGCTCCATTGTCAGTGGCAGTAATTGTAACTGTATTAATTCCAATATTGGCTGCGCTTGCAGTGAACGAAGCGGTGAGGTTTGCAGTATTTCCGTTTTGTGAAGTTGCTGTCAAACCAGTACTTGTCTGAGTAGTGGTAATGGTGGTTACCTGACCTGCCTCAGGACTGAGAAATTGCATGTTTAAATCATACACTTGCCCTTGGCACAAAACGATGGTATCACAGGGCGCCGAAACAGTTGAAAGAGGAGGAATATTGCTGGCAGTAAGACATGTGCTGAAATTAAGCTCTTTGTTATCAAGCCAATTCACTCCGTCTTGTTGGGTATTATTTATTCCGTATGGGCCGTTGTAATTTCCATTGTTCAAATTGAAACGACCAAATTGAACGTGGCTTGTTCCTGTGATTCTATCGGCTCCGACGTTTGCAGGTGTGGGGCCGCTAAAACCTCCGCTACCACCTACATCTCCGTGAGCCCACTGCATGTCTTGATAACAGAATTGGACGTTGTTTCCATTTGGAAGAATTCCAGAGTCCTCCGCTGCCAAGATGATTTGGAAAGTATTGGTAAGATTGTCATGATTAGCAAAGTATCCTACATCAATAAAGTTGAGATAAAAAGCTTCATCGGTGACTTTGTAAAAAAGCTGACCTGTTGCTCTAAAATCGAAATCCGCCCAAAAAGCAGCAATCTGATCATATTGATTAGAATCCTCATTGCCCAGTGGATTTGGGAATTCAGAAGGTGTCCAGTCAATGTAACCCGCAGGTCCCATCACAATAGTACCTTTAGATGTTAAAGCTATTTGGTTGTAGTTCTGTCCAAAGAAGCAAAAGTTGAATGGGAGTTGAATAGGTCCAAACCACACGTCAACACCTGGACCTCCGCCACCTGAATTGGTCCAGCCATTTGGGTCTGATTCGGTATATGTCGCATCGGGTTCAATCCAACATTCGCAATCCCCATCATTGCTTTTAGTAGCACCTCCACCCATTCGAAGACCTTGTGTCAATTTTCCCTTGTGTGCTTTGTAAATTTCACGAATGCGATCTTCGTTGTAGCGAGAAT
>CANGVZ010000126.1 GCA_947457285.1 Flavobacteriales bacterium
CAACTTCCGAGATAGTTTTGGAAAATCAGATATTTATTATGTAGAAAAAACAGACGGCGGATGGTCCAAGCCAGTCAATGCGGGTGCCAGTGTTAACAGTGCCTACAGTGAAATATTCCCCAATGTACATGCCGACGGGTCAATCAGTTTTAGCTCTAATCGCCCTGATGTATTGAAAGGACTTAATGTATTTAGATGCCATCTCGACTCTACTGGTTTTTTGCCTCCCCAACTTTTGCCCGAACCTATCAATTCGAATGCAGACGACTTTTCTTTTTACCTCAATCCCGCTGAGGAAAACGGTTATATATCCTCAAATAGAAATGGGAATGATGACGTGTTTGAGGTTAAAATGATTCGACCTTATTTCGAAGAAATTAAATTACAAGAAAAAAATTCCTATTGCTATCACTTCTTCGATGAAACGGAGTATCAAATAGATTCACTGCCTTTAAAGTATGAATGGGAGTTTGAAGATGGAATAAAAATTCGAGCAGTGGAAGCTGATTACTGCTTTTCTTCTCCTGGTAATTACACTGTAAAACTCAACATCATTGATACACTTACCAATGATCTATTCTTCTCTCAAGGCGAATTTCAAGTGGAAGTACTCGATATTGAGCAACCCTATATCGAATGCCCCGATACGATTGCAACAGGTAGTTTGATGACATTGCACGGTCGCAATTCATATTTACCAAATTTTCAAATAGGCACATACCATTGGTTCATTGAAAACAACTATCTCACGGGTGAGGAAGTAACATATACATTCGCCAAAGACGGACCTTATAAAGTAATCATGGGTTTGCGTAGTAAGGCGGATAGTCTAGGTCTAGTAAATCAAAAGGCCGTAGAAAAAACGGTAGTAGCTGTTACAGGATTTGTAAATGAACCTGTTTACGCTCAACAGTCCCCAACGCCATCTAATCAGCAGGACAGCGACATTTTCGAGTATTTGCCCGACAGCTTAAAATTCGATAGCAAATTGCCTGATGAAACAGTTTTCAGAGTGGAGATTTTAAAGTCTGAAGAAAGAAAATCACAACTGGACACCATCTTCGATAACATGAGAGGTTTGTATCCTATTTATGAAACCTTCATTTCCAAAGACAGCAGTTATAGCTATGCGGCAGGCGAAACAGCATCGCTGGAATCTTCTTATACGATCTATCGGAACCTAAAAGATAAGAACTACGAAAACGCAGAAGTAAAGGCCTACCTTCCAAAGAGTGTTGTCAACTTGGACAGTTTGGACAACATCAGCGAAGAGGACTTGCGCAAAGCGGTATTGAGAACGGGCAACGTATTTTTCCCTAAAAATGAATACACGCTGCAAGCTGGATCTGAGGCTGTTTTAGATAAAGTGATTCGATTGATGAAAAAATACCCATCTTTGCTCATACAAATTAGTGCTCACACCGACGACTCGGGAACTTTGGAACACAATTTGAAATTGTCGGAGCGTCGCGCTGCCTCGGTGTTAAATTATTTCATGCAAAATGGAATTCCCAAGGAAAGATTGAAGAGTGTAGGCTTCGGAATGCAAAAACCCATCGCTGATAATACTACCGAAGAAGGCAAGCGACAAAATCGACGTGTAGAATTTGAGACAATAGACAATACAAATTAGTGATTTAATGAAAACACTCATCTCTGCCCTATTATGCTTGAATATTCTTTCATCAATAGCGCAGCAAGTGCCAGCAGCTGAAGAGAATATTCCTTTTTTAGTCACCTTCGGTAAAGAAAGCGCTACAGGCTGGGGTGATGACGATTATTGTCAAATATTCTTTTTCGTTGTACCAGAAAACACGACCAATCCTATTTATATCCGCGTCTTTGATCCCGACATCGGTGGTGCTCATGATGAAATCAGAGTTGCCTGGAATACCAAAACACGATTCTCCGTTTTTGGAGGAGCAGGCACCATTTCGAATGCTGACGCTAAAGGAGTGGATCCTACAGGAAACTTTAAAAGTGGATCTCAACTTGCAACCAAAGTTTTTGATCAGGAAAAATACGATAATGACTGGTACACTTTCGGGCCGTTTTATCCCAAAGAAGGTGAGTTAGACCGTCAGTTCGGTGGCTATGTATTTAAAGTCGTTTGTGAAGGAATAGCAGGTGATGATGGAAATCTTTATCGTTACTTCCTTAGCAGTGATGCCAATAAGAACATGCCTATAGATGGCGGTAATGCATTCACTTATGAATATACTTTCAGAATGCATGACGATCCGAAACAAGTCTCACACATTTATCCATTCATCGATAGCAAGGTAACGAGTGTAAAACAAACCAATTTTGACTGGGACAATGACGGCATCATCAAGATTGTCTCAAAAGTTAAACCTGGAATATTAGTGAAGACCTCCGGAGAAAACGAATGGAGCAATAGTGAGCATAAAATCGAAAAAGACGAGCTAAACTCTTCACTCGATTTTCAGTTTATCAAAAGTAAAAACGCCATTGCCCGAAATAACGTTGTCATCTCGATTCGAAATCAATATGGCGAGCTCCTTCCCTTCTATGCCGTTCCTATCGGCGGAATTCCCAAGTATAAAGCAAAGGTGCAAGGTGAGCAACAAAGACGATAAAAAAAAGGCTGTCATTTTTGACAGCCTTTTTTTATTAATTAACCCTAAATCAAATAATCAATCATCTTCTGTTTCCAGAAAATCTCTTACTTTCTGTAAGAAGTTAAAACCTCTGCTCTTTGGTTTTGGAGCCTTTTCGATTTTTTCTTCTTGTTCTATTGAATCTTGCGGAGCAGCTGCTGCAGGAGTCTCTTCTTTTGGAGTCTCTTCAACGACTGTACGCTTGCCATTCTTTTCCAATTCTTCAATCCCCATGATTACCAAGCCTACACCGGTGCTCATCGATGGTTGAAGCATATCTTCTGAAGGTGCCTTTGAAACGTGTTCATTTGGGAAACCAATGCGACAGGTGAGGCCTGTGACATATTCCACCAATTGTTTCATGTGTTTCAACTGTGCGCCACCACCAGTGATAACGATACCGCCAATCAATTGCTTTTCAAAGCCACTGCTGCGGATTTCGTAATGTACGTGTTCTAATATCTCTGTCATACGTGCCTCGATAATGTGAGCGAGGTTGCGCACGCTTATTTCCTTTGGGTCGCGACCTTTCAATCCCGGAATCACCACGATATCGGTGTCTTTATTTTCTACAGCCAATGAGCTACCGAACTTTACTTTCAGTTGCTCCGCTTGATTGCGCATGATCGTGCAGCCCTGCTTGATATCTTCTGTAATGATATTACCACCGAATGGAATCACAGCAGTATGGCGAATGATACCATCTTGGAAAATGGCAACGTCCGTTGTACCACCGCCGATATCAACCAAAGCAATTCCAGCTTCCTTCTCTTCTTCTGTAAGAGCTGCTGCGCTGCTCGCGAGCGGTTCTAATGTAAGATCCGCTACGGTAAGACCTGCTTTAGTAACACACTTATAGATATTGCGAATGGCGCCCATCTGTCCGGTGATGATATGGAAGTTCGCTTGCATACGCGAACCGCACATGCCAATCGGATCCTTGATACCACCTTCCGAATCAACTGTAAATTCTTGAGGTAATACGTGAATGATCTCCTCGCCTGGAAGCATTGTCATGTTTTCCATGTTCTCGATCATAGCATCCACATCTGCTTGCTCAATTTCATCCTCTGGGTTGCGACGTGTGCGCGTATCCTCGATTTGCAAGCTTTTGATATGCTGTCCGGCAATACCTACGTTTACGAGTTCGATATTGACACCGCTCTTCTCGGAAGCCTCGGCAACAGCTGCCTTTATACTCGCAACGGTCTTCTCGATGTTGGCCACCACTCCGCGGCTAACACCAATGCTTTCGCTTTTTCCAATGCCGAGAATTTCAATCTTACCATTCTCAGTGCGGCGCCCCACCAAGCAGGCGATCTTTGTGGTTCCAATGTCTAAGCCAACGATGATATCTGAATTCATGTGGTAGTGTTTATCTATTGTTCTGGTTTCTATTTTCTTTCACAAACTACTTGTCCTCTGTACTCCAAATGAATGCTATGAAAGGCATTCAAATCGTGAGTGTTCAAGGCACTAGCATAAAACGTCTGTAGTTTTTTAAATTTTTCTTCCAATTGATTCGCATTTCCGAGGTAGATCTTATGATCACCAACGCGAGGAATGAGAATAAGATTGCGTGAACCATCAACATAAATGTGGTCCACAAGTGCCTTAGCAAACTCACTTTCATTGATATGTAAAGTGAGATAATACATATCGTCCAATAATGATTTCCTTGCCCAAGACGCGTTTTCCTTTTTTTCCAAAAGGGACTGCTGAATCACTGGCTCGTTGATTTCGCCAACAAAAACTGGCAGTTTCATAGCAGAACCTGCTGTCACTGGCATCATGAACCCACTTTTATCAATGTAAAAACTCGAGCCGTCAGCATTGAAAACTCTGGCAATCGGTTCGCGTTGCTTTATTTTTACCACCACACGGCCATCAACCGTTGTGAAAACATCTGCGGCAGACACACAAGGGTTGGCGGCAATCCGATCATGGATTTTTTGAATCGGGATGGACTTAATTTTCTTTCCCACCACGCTGTCATTCTTGGCATTCACGAGTGCTAGAATATCACCCTGAGCAATGAAGAATTTACCATCAATGGGTTCGATTTCTACTTCCACCTTCCAACAAGATTCTGCGCTTTGTTCTTTACCGGCAAAAGCCAAAAGCGTAATCAACGCCCCGCCGAACAACACGGCAAGCCCGTTGATGACGAGTTTTTTCCAACGCTTTTTCTTCTTTTTTGGAGAAGCAACAGGCGCCTCCTCCGGAGTCTGTAATGGCTCCAAAGGCTCGTCAGATGCGGTATTTCGAAAGTGGTTGCTCACGCAGGATTGGCAATACGGAATGGTCCCTATTTAATCCCACTAAGAACAAGATTTTTACAACCTATTATAAAAGAAATATGGAGAACTTATTCAATAT
This sequence comes from Flavobacteriales bacterium, assembly GCA_947457285.1. Lineage (GTDB taxonomy): Bacteria > Bacteroidota > Bacteroidia > Flavobacteriales_D > Sanyastnellaceae > JAIXWP01. Next base: position 5,001 of record CANGVZ010000126.1, read on the forward strand.
CGATTGTCAGTAAACCTGTTAATTACTTCACGCGATTCTTCAAATCATCGATTCCCGTCTTGCGGTCGCGGCCCGTCATCTGCGTATTACCCAGGTTGATACTGAGGTTGACTCTGAAAATTCTCGACTCCCAGCCACCACTTGCATCCATATACACTCCGGCAAAGTCTGATATTCCTCTCCACTTGGATGCCCAGAATATATCTCCATAAGTGGCGCGTAAGGTGGCGCGCTCATTCATAAACACATATTTCATCCCCAAATCCAAACTCCACATCGGTTCATTAACAAATGTACCGCCCCAAATACCGGGGCCTGAATACCAACCGCTGATTTCAAAACCTATGGCCTTGTTCACTGTGAATGTGTTTTGCAAATAGAAGCTGTAGGAGTTTGCTCTAAGATTGATGGTTCTCTCTTCGGAGAAATTGGCTCTGTTGTGAAGGTGGGTGAAATTAGCGTTCAGATATCCATTCCACCATTTCGTAATTGGAATGGGCGACCCCAAATTGAACGAGAAATACTCCTGAAACCCTAAATTTTGAGGGCTAATAAATGAACGCTCTACTTCTGTTGTATCCGTAATCTCCGTAAAAAAGTCTTGCGTGCGGCCATAACCAATGGAAGTATTGACCATATACATAAACGTGTGCGTCAACTCCAAGCTATGCGTCATTTGCGGACGAAGGCTCACATTTCCCTTGCGATAACTAAGTTCATCTATACGAAATTCAAATGGATTCAAATCCTGATAGCTCGGTCTGTCGATTCTTCGGCTGTATGTAAGATTCAAGGTGTTCTTTCCATTCAATTCATATGTCAAAGCAGCACTGGGAAAGAAATTGATGTAGTTGCGATCTATCTTTTCGTACTCCCTGGATGTTGTTACAATCAGCTCACCTTTGCTCACCGTATGTTCAGCACGCAAGCCCAACTGAATCGACAACTTCTTGATTTGGCGGTTATAATTGAGATAACCGGCATTGATATTCTCCTTATACGCAAATGTGTTGGTTCGCGAGCTGTCCACGAAATCAATTCCATTAATAACATTGAAGAAATCAAGATCGTTGTCCGTTTCTACGAGCGACAACTTAAAGCCCGCTCCCAGCTTGCCTTTCAAGAATGGCTGCTCGTAATCCGCCTTCACCGTTCCGAGCTTGATGACGGTTGAGGTATTATTCTTAAAATTATTTTCATAAAGAATAAAACTCTCTGCTGGATTGTAATACTTATTGGGCTGATAGCTATCGCTCCAATGATCGAAATAGCCATAGTCAAAATCTACAACGAGATCATGTCCAAGAGTGTCTTTAAAATGATAGTTGAGATTGGCGTTGATATTGTCGCGGCGCCCGTCGTTCAAGCTTTGAGCG
>CANGVZ010000127.1 GCA_947457285.1 Flavobacteriales bacterium
CGCTTCCAGCGGGATTCTTAATTGATTTGTATATTAAAGCGAAGGGGTATGTTCAAAATGACAAAAAAGAAAAGTCAAAGGGAGGATTTACCATCGGCGTTCTGGAAAGACTTATTGTTACGACGCTGGTATTACTTGGGCAATACGAGGCCATAGGCTTTCTAATTGCAGCAAAAAGTCTATTACGTTTTGCAGATAAAGACCCAGAAATTAAAAGCGAACTGGTGCTGATAGGAACGCTCCTTAGCTTCGCATTGGCGATGCTTATTGGTTTGGCGATCAAAGCGCTGATATGCTAGCAGGCGAGTATGATAGTATGGTAGTGTGATAGTATGGTAGTGTGATAGTATGGTAGTGTGATAGTATGGTAGTGTGATAGAATTGTATTATGATTGTAACAAAAAATCAAATTTTCAATCTCCCAGTTTTCCAATCTTCCAATCTTGTTTTTCCATGAAAACAAAGTCAATCCAACAGATTCTCCCGCCGCCGGCGCCGCATATGGTGGGGGATGGGTTTCGGGTACATAACTTCTTTCCTTCGGGATACAATATTCCACAGGATCGTATGAGTCCGTTTTTTTTGATGGACTACAACAGTAAAATTGATTTTTCTCCGCGCGAGAATCCACGCGGCGTGGGTGTACACCCGCACCGTGGGTTCGAGACGGTGACCATCGCCTTCCACGGCAAGGTGGCCCACCATGATAGCGCTGGCAATAGCGGTGTGATCAGTGAGGGCGGCGTGCAGTGGATGACTGCCGGTTCGGGCGTGCTGCACAAGGAATATCACGAACAGGAATACAGCCGCAATGGCGGACCGTTTCAAATGGTGCAGTTGTGGGTCAACCTTCCTGCGAAATTCAAAATGACGCCTCCAAAGTACCAAGGTCTCAACGCGGATCAAATGGGTAAATGGCAAAGCGAAGACGGCAATGCAAAAGTGGATGTGATCGCTGGTAATTTCAAAGGCACTGCTGGCGCGGCTTCTACATTCTCACCCATCGAGATGTACGTGATCCGATTGAAGGCGGGTGCTTCGCTGGAGTTTGATTTGCCCGCTGATTTCAACACAGGTATCCTCACCGTCGAGGGCAGCGTGAGTTATCACGATGAGTTCAATGCCAATACCGATGAGTTTGCGCTCTTCCTCAATGATGGTGAAACGGTGCATGTGACTGCTGTTGAAGATGCAACGCTATTCCTCATCAGTGGTGCTCCACTCAACGAACCAATCGCCGCACACGGTCCGTTCTTGATGAATACTTACGAAGAAATCCATCAAGCGATCCTCGACTTTGGTCAAGGAAAATTCGGTACGCTCGAGGATTAAGCTTGCACGATTTCTGGCGTTTTATTCGCAGAACTCAAATATCTACGAACTACATAATGTCCTAGATAAATAAGCGGTGTAAGCGATATCGCGATGATAAGTTTTAAAATGTAATTGGTCGGTGCTATGGTCATATAGTCCGACCAATTCATTTTTCCGGGCAATACAAATCCGATGTACAAGACGATGTAACTGTCCACCAATTGCGACACCACGGTACTTCCGGTGCTGCGCAACCAGATCATGCGATTGCCGGTTTTATTTTTTATCCATTGAAATAATGTAGCATCCATCAATTGTGAAAACAAGAACGCTGCGATGCTGCCCACTATGATCCAAGGTGCTTGTCCAAACACTTTATTGAACTCCGCGTCGGTGGTGAGATCCGCGCCAGGTATTTGCTTGGCGGGAATATTCAAGGCAAACAATACGATGATAAAACAATACGCGATCAAAATGGAAGTAATCCACGACAAGCGCTGCACGGCCTTTTTACCATAAAACTCATTGAGCAAATCGGTGAGCAAAAACACAATCGGCCACGGAAGAATTCCGATGATGGTCACGAATGGCCCGAATTCTTTTCCAAAAAGATTAAATGAAAATGGAATCTCCACAAGCTTGTTGGAAATCAATTCTGCGGTAACGGCGTTGGTGATAAATAATCCGGCTAAAAAAACAAATAGCCAAAGGTGTCTGCCGCTGGTCTGTATGGTATTCATCGCTGGTGTTTGCTGATGTGAAAGGTTTGGACAATGTCGTTAAAACTATAAACCACCAAATATGTTCCCGCTGCCCAAGCATTCATATCCAAATTGGTATGTCGCTGCTGCACAGGGATCGCATCGATTTGTTTTCCAAGCACATCGTAGATGGTAAATATGCCTTTTGCATTTTCGGAAATCATGTGCAAATGAGCGTCGGGACTGGTGTATACCGATACCGAATGAACGTTCGGTACAATTTCCTCTGTATTGATAATTCCCGTTTGAATGCCCCAGCAATAATAGCCTGGGAGGATATCAAAAATCTGAACACGTCCATTCCAATTGGTCGCGCTTCCCAGCGTTTCGATGAGGAAATTATCCCATAACACCCATTCATCATTTTCAAAAGGTCGATAGAATATCTTGAGGTCATTTTCAGTAAAGGCTGAATTCACCAGAGGCGCGAAGAATAAGGGGTCGTAATAGGTAGATGATGTTTCATTGCCAAAGAAACGCAATGTAAGATTCATTTCAGGATCTGTATAAAACTGCCCGCATTGCACCGACCAACAGCGGTCATTGGATAATACAATATCGGTGAGTGGAAGAGCATTAGGGACATTGGCAGGCGCCCAGTGATTTTCAATGCGTACTACCAAGCTATCGGAGTTCATTTCATTCACAGTTAATGTGGCTTCTGCGTAATTGAAACTGTGTATGCCTGTGTTGTAGATGGTACGTTGTTCGGGCAACACCGCATTCAAAATGGCATTTTCCACATTTACCGTGGCGATGGCACTATAAGAATCAGTAGTATTGGGAACGATGGTGCTATAATAATCTCCAACTTCCACTACCGTTTCTTCTGCGATTATATCAGCAAAAGCATAGTCTTCTACAAGTATCTGCAATTCAAAGTCGGTATAAGTAATATCATTGTAATGGTTATACTGCTTGACTTCAATCAATGTGCCCGGGTCGGCGTAGTTGAGTGCATCAATTCGAAAATTCGGATAGCCTGGCGAATAAACCCATTGTTCGAAAATGACATCCATATCGCGCGTCGTATAGTTTTGAAAGAAATTTTTCATGTCTTCAGAAGACACTGGCTGAAATGAATACGCCGCCAAGAAATCACGCGAGGCATTGAAGAACGCTTCATCCCCCATGATGCTTCGAATATTATGAAGGATGGATGCTCCTTTGTTGTACACGTGCGCGCCGTACACAGCTTCATGGGGCACACCACTTACAGGATAGCGCCCGCCATCACTCACGTGCGCCGAGGTCAACACTGATTTGTGATTGGCCATCACATAGTCGATGTATGCCTGCCTGCCATACTGCTGTTCGATATAAAGCGCTTCGCAATAGCTCGCCCAGCCTTCGTTGAGCCACATATCTTCTGCTGTGCTACACGTCACCAAATCGCCCCACCAATGGTGCGAGAGTTCGTGCGCCATCAGCGTTTCATAGTTGAGTGTTCCATCAATGGCAAAGAGGGGATAGGCAATGTTGGTGGCATGTTCCATCGCACCGCCGTTGAATGGTACCGCCACAAAGCCCACGCGTGGCCACTTGTAGGGTCCAAAGAGTGTTTCTCCTTGCTGTATCCATGGAAGCAAAGTGGTCATGCTGTTCTTAAAGGCCGTTGTATCCGCTGGTCTTGCTGTGAGATACACAGGAATACTATTTCCTTCTGCCGTCTCGTATTCCCATTCTACGTGGGTATAGTTGCTTACAGCCACGCTTACGAGGTAAGAGGGAATGGGTTCTTGCAAAAACCAGGTGGTACGAAGCGAGTCTTGGCCCACCGTTTCGACACTCGTGCGGAGCCCGCCGCAGTAAGCGGTGCGGCCATTGTTGGTGAGCACGGATACCTCGTGTGAGGCGCGCTCCACGAAGCTGTCAAAACAAGGAAACCATGCGCGTCCGAAGTTGTGTGGGTCAGCATTGAAACCCACTCCGAGGTTGTAAACGTATCCAGAAACGTTGTATAGGCCTCCAAAGCTATTGTCCACGGGAGGATTTCCATGATATCCAATTTCTACAGAAAAGGCATCAGAGGGCATGCCTTCGGCGCCAAAGAAAATATTCACGTGATGGCCTTGTTGCTGCCATGTGCGTGGTATTCCGTTCACTTTCACACTATCCACGGTGAGGGTAGGAGCGAGGTCAAACAATATACGATCGCTGCTGGGAATCAGAGGCTCAACCGTATGCGTGCAATGCCCCCGCAGAATGTTTTGCGGCATCTGCGTGACGTCCAAATTGATAGCAGTGAGCACCACATCAAAGGAATCCGAGCGAGCATTGGTCGGATCATCATATTGATTCATCACCCGCAGGTTGCGCTCGTGTTTGTGTGCGCAGCGAGCCTGCGTCAAAGCGAGAGTGCTTGATAAACAAAGGATAATAAGTAGTAGTAAGCGCATAAGCGTGGACGGTTAAGATGTGTCCAATGTAGGCAAAAAGAAATTTAACCTAGTAGGGTTTTAGAAATCCTATTGGTATTCTTATCTTTGGATTCCTACAATAAGCCATGAAACCAAGCAACGAACTTTTTGATTTGATTAAGTCGCTCACTAAGAGTGAGAAGCGTTTTTTCAAATTGCAAAGCGCTCTCCAAAGCGGTGACAAAAACTATGTCCGCCTTTTCGATTGCATCGATAAGATGGACGAATACGATGAAGAGGCCATCAAGAAGACTTTCGATGGCGAACGCTTCATCAAACATTTGCCAAGTGAAAAAAATCATTTGTACAAATTGATTTTAAAGGCACTTCGCAGCTATTACAGCGACACGAGCATCTCGAGCATTCTCAAGCAAGAGATAAAAAATATTGAGATCTTATTCAACAAAGCCCTCTTTGACGAGTGCCGCAAGTTTCTTGCGCGCGCCAAGAAGATGGCGATTAAATACGAGAAGTTTTATTACCATTTTGAATTGATCAACTGGGAGAAAACCCTTCTGGAAGAGGCATTTGAGGATGGTGAGTTCAGCCTCGACATCGATGCATTAATAGAAGAGGAGAAGACTGTTATCGACAAGCTTCGCAATCTCGCGGAGTATCATGTGCTTTATTCTAAAATCAACTATGTCTTCCGCAGCGGCGGCTATGTGCGTACCGAAGAGAACAGAGCCATTGTAGATGAAATCGTGAATCACCCGCTGATCAAGGGAAAGAACACGGCTTTGTCGAAGCGTGCTGCCACCATTTGTTATTATACGCAAGGCTTTTGCAACATGGCCAACGGTGATTATGCAACAGCGTTGGAGAAATTTACGAGGGTAAAAACCATTCTCGACGAAGCCGATCATTTGCGCTCCGACCTTTCGAAACGCTACATACGCACGCTTTCCAATATGATTACATGTTTGCTCGATCAAAAACAATTTGATGCAGCAAACGAATTGGTAGCAGCGATGCGCTCTTTCGAAGAGAAAGATGGATTCCAACACATCGACGTGCAGGTGAGTATCTTTAAAAATGCCGGTCTTGCTGAGTTGGAATTGTATCATCACCTCAACGATTTCGACCGTGGCGTGCAGGCAGCAGAAGAAATCATGAAGCAACTCAGCGATTTCCAAGGCAAGTTGCACAAGGAACAGGAACTCATGTTCTTCTATCAATTTGCATACATCTACTTCGGAGCTGGTCACTACAATAAAGCGCTTTCTTGGATCAATAAAGTGCTCAATGACAACGAGAATAATTTGCGTCAAGACTTATATAGTTACGCCCGCCTTTTCAATCTCGCCATCCACTTCGAATTGGGCAATTATGATTTACTGGAATACACCATCAAATCTACCAGTCGTTACTTGCAGAAGCGCGAGCGCGACTTCCCGATGGAAAAGGTGATCATAGAATATTTCAAAAAAATCATCCGCAATCAATCCGAGGCAGAACGCAAAAAGCAATTCACCGCATTCCACAAAGAACTCAAGGCATTGAAATCAGAACCGGAAAATGAGATTGTATTTAAGTACTTTGATTTCGAGGCGTGGATTGGGGCGAAGTTGGCATAATTAGCAATAACTGATTCGCAATAACTGATTCGCAATCACTGATTCGCAATCACTGATTCGCAATACTAATTCGCAATATCTGATCCCTCCATCGCGAATCAGCCCTTTGCGAATTAGTCCTTTGCGAATTCCTCCATCGCGAATCAGCCCTTTGCGAATTCCCCCATTGCGAATTCCCCCATTGCGAATTCCCCCATTGCGAATTCCCCCATTGCGAATTCCCCCATTGCGAATTCCCCCATCGCGAATCAGCCCTTTGCAAATCAG
>CANGVZ010000128.1 GCA_947457285.1 Flavobacteriales bacterium
AGAAAGCGGTTCAACGATTTTTATTTTCTCGTTGGATTCAATTATCGCTTTATGCTCCGCTGTCAATCGATGCATGGTGCGCGGATGCAGCGGCAGCACCAGGGCGCAATCATAGCGCTGTGTGATGGTGCTTAGCGCCTTCAATATTGATTTCAAATTTTCATCATGATCGGTATTGGTATCACGGTGAATGGTGCACAGACCAAACCTACTATTTGCAAGTCCGAGGCGATCGATTGTGTCGCGCTTAGCCGTTTGAGAGAAGTGCAGCGAGTTGTCGTACATGATATCTCCGCAGTGAAATACACCTTGACGGTCAAATGACCAAGGTGCAGGATGATGACGGATGCCTTCTCGTTCCAGATTGATTATTCCTTGTTTTGTAGGTGAGAAAAGCAATGTAGAACTGTGATCGCACATGATACGATTGATTTCTTCTGGCATGCGTTTATTGAATGAACGCAAGCCTGCTTCAATATGGATCACGGGTACATGAATCTTCGAGGCGGCAATTGCTCCAGCGAGGGTTGAGTTGGTATCGCCATAGACGACAACCGCGTCATATTTTTTATGCAAGAGCACATTTTCAATTCCCTCAATCATAAGCGCCGTCTGCTTTCCATGGCTGGCGCTGCCTACTTGCAATTGGTAGGTAGGACTTGGGATGCCCAATTCACTAAAAAAAACATCGGACATATTGCTGTCGTAGTGCTGTCCGGTATGGAGCAAATCTTCGGTGATCCGGTCATTAAAGTGTTGTGAAATGGCTCTGGAAAGCGCGGCTGCCTTGATAATTTGTGGGCGCGCCCCTATAATGGTGAGTAGGTGAATCATGGATTATCTAAAATGCCTTCATCGGCGAAGCTAAAATAACCATGCGAAGCGATAATCAAGTGGTCGAGCACAGGAAGTTCTAAATCAATTCCACACCGCCTTAGTTTTTGAGTGATTTTACGATCTTCTTGGCTGGGCTGAAGATTACCGCTTGGATGATTGTGCGCCACAATGATAGCACTTGCTTTTTCTTCCAATGCTCTCGCAAATACTTTCTTGGGATCAACAATGGTACTATGCCAGCCTCCTTCACTGATCTTCTTGAGGGAGAGAACTTGGTTGTTTCTGTTGAGATTCATCAGCCAAAACTCCTCGTGTGCCAGGTCTCCAAGGTTTTGAATAAAATATTCGAATACGTCGCGGCTCGATTCTATTTTCTTTTTTTGTCGTACTTCCAGCGATCGGCGCCGCCTTCCGAGCTCAAATGCCGCCACCAATGTGATTGCTTTTGCTGGTCCTATACCTTTGATTTTGCATAAATCCGAATACGGCATACGGGCCAATGCGGCCAAATCATTGTTGCCAAATGACAGAATTTTACGGGCCAAGACATCGGCCCCTTCATTCGCGCTGCCACTCCCCAGCAGTATCGTTATTAGCTCTGATTCGCTAAGCCCACTGGGACCTTTCTCGATCAACTTCTCACGCGGCCTATCCTCCTTTGACCAAGATTTTATGGATTGTGTCATGGGTGTTTTTTACCCAAAAATAAAAAGTCCCTCACAGGGAGGGACTTTTCATATATTCAAGAATATTCTTAGTTCAAACCATTCACATAACTAGCCAAACCACTCTTGAGGTTAGCTGCCTTGTTCTTGTGAATCACATTGTTCTTCGCCAATTTGTCAAGCATTGCAACTACCTTTGGAAGAAGAGCAGATGCTTCTTTCTTCGTGGTCAATGCACGTAATTTACGTACCGCATTACGGGTAGTCTTGTGATAATACTTATTTCTCAAACGCTTAGCGTCGTTAGAACGAATTCTCTTTATTGCTGACTTGTGATTTGCCATTGTCTCAAAAAATTGGGTTGCAAATATACGATATTTTTTAAATCCACAATCAAAAATCTCTTTTTTGTTGATTTGGAGAACTTTTTCTTGTTTCTGTCGTAAAGATAGTGGTTATTTAGGACATTAACCTTGTGAACACCACCACCCTGAAATATCTCTGCACTGTCTGTCTGCTTTCGGCAGCTTTCGCCATTTCTGCCCAAGATATGCAGAAAGTGGCTGGATTAAAGCGCATTTTGGAAAGGGATGTGTCTGATTCTCTGTATATTAAGCTAAATATTGATATCGCGGATGAATTTATATTCAATACACCCGATACTTCTTTACACTACACGCTTCGGGCACTTGAACGTGCTTCCAAGGTAAAAGACTCGGTAATGATGGCAAAATCCGAAAACTATCTCGGAATCATCCATTACAGTCAAGGACATTTGCTCACAGCGCTAGAGCATTATCAAACCTCCCAGCACATTTACAAGGCTATCGGTGATAAAAGTGGAGTAGGTAAGGCTTCCAATAATATTGCTATCGTTTATACCAACCTTGGTGAACATGATAAAGCCATAAAGATTTACGAAGAAGCCTTTCAAACCAATCTGGAGCTAAATTTAATTGATGAAGCTGCTTCCAATATTTTCAATATTGCTGCTGCGTGCATCAATCTTGGGCAATACGATAAAGCCCGCTCAAAACTCAAACAGTTGGAGGAGTTCAACAAATTGTCTCCCACGAGCATTGACCCATGTTTCCTTATGAGTGAAGTTTACATTCATGAGAATAAGCTGGATTCTGCTTTATTAACTCTCACAAAAGCCTACGATTTGTCGATTGAACAAGGTGATGAATTCTTTTTGGCGAGTGTGATTCTTTCGAGAGCAGAAGTATATATCAATCTCAAGGATTATGAAAAGGCAAATACTACACTGGATGAAGCAGAAATGATCATTGAGAAAAATAGTTTCAATGACATGATGCTGCAACTGCTCGATATCAAGGCCCGTCTGGCTGCGAGCCTGGGGCAATATCAGTTGGCTTACGACCTCAACAGAGAATATCAAAGCCTGAAAGATAGCCTTGATAAAATGAATAACTTCAATCGCATTTCTGAACTCAATGCGAAGTATGAATCGGAGAAACGCGAGGCGGAAATCGCCAAACAAGCGCAAGTCATTGATCAAAAAAATTCTCTCTTCAAGATATCAGCGGTCGTAGCCGTGGCCTTGCTTTCGTTGCTTGGCGTGATTGCTTTCAACTTGAATAGAAAGAAGAAGATGAATAAATTGCTCAAGGAGCAGAACAATGAAATCAAGCGTCAACGACACAAGGTAATTTCATCTATCAACTACGCCCGCCGCATTCAGCGCTCGATATTGCCAGTTGAAAATCACTTGCAACAGTATTTACCTGATAGCTTTATTTTCTTCAAGCCAAGAGATATTGTCAGTGGTGATTTGTATTGGCATCAATGGATTGACGACCGACTTTACATTGCGGCAATCGACTGCACAGGACACGGTGTTCCGGGTGCATTCATGTCGCTCATCGCCAATTCGAGTATCAATAAAACAATCAATGAACTGAAGCAACGTGAGCCTCATGAGATATTGATGTGTTTGCACAATGAGATCATCCAAATCCTCAATCAAGAAAGAGATCCACAGAATGCACAAGACGGAATGGATATCAGTTTGTGCGCTATTGATTTTCAAAAGCGAATCATCAAATTCGCTGGCGCCAATTTGAGCATCTATATGTCATTGAAAGGCGAGCTCACTGAAATTAAGGCTGCCCCTGTGAGCCTAGGTGGTATTGTATTTGAAAAACAATTGACCATGGGCCAAAACCCATTCAAAACGGAAGAGCTGCGTTACGAAGCTGGAGATTATCTCTTCATGTTTACCGACGGTATGCTCGATCAGATGGGATTTGAATCCAAGAAATTTAATAAGACCAGATTCAGAGAACTTCTCGGCGCCATCGCGGCCGAATCGAATATGATAAAGGGACAAGAAATTTGTCAAATCACCCTCGATGAATGGAGAGGGGAGAACCAGCAGACCGACGATATTCTAATCATCGGAGCACGTTTAAAATAAATAATTTTATTATTCTTTGATTTCGATTTCGAAAGGAATGTCGAGCAAACTTTTTAGCTCTTCGCCTTTCTCAATCATCAATTCATCATCTTTATCTACAAGCCATTTAACTTTAACTTGTTGTTGCTTTTTGTAGCTCTCTTCAAATATGGTCAACATCTCGAAGATGAAGCGGCCAGAAGAAGAATTGAAATAATCCAACTTGAACGTCAGATTCGTCGATTTGCCATTTTGTGAAGTGACATACTGCTTAGTAAAGTCTATCAATGGCTTGAAGAAGTTATATGCGTTTTCCGGTAATGAGCGCCCCACAACAGAAAAGAAACCTTCCCTGGGGTCAAAATGAACCTCAGGGGTGTCTTCTGTTCTTTCTATGTGTAGCATTTCTGTCATTATCGATAAAAAACAATTTTCGGTCGAAATTAAAAACTAACTTTAATCGTAAACAAAAAACTTTCAGCATCTATTGGTTCAAAACTATGTTTGACCCCTAAACGCGCAGCTTTTACGACTTCTATAAGTCCGAGACCAGATTTATTCTTGTTTTCAAATTTCAGGCTAGCTTTCATCGCTGCCTTATGGAGATCTGCTAATTCTTCTTTACTGAGGGTGGTCAGATAGTCGAGATTGTCAGCTACCATCTGTTTATCCACGTTACCAAGAACGTTGCCACATTGTAGATACACATGATCATCCAAAAGCCCTATCATGAATATGCCTTCTTTTCTTCCTTTTTCATCGGGGCGAGAATGTTTGCTGATGTTTTGTAGCAATTCGATGAGCACGTGTGCGACTTTGCGGGTCATACCCGAGATATTCTTTCCTCCGCTTACGTTTTGTTCGACGATATCAAGCAAAGGAAGAATACTCTTTTGAGAAAAATCTCCTTTGTAAAAAAGTAGGGCATTCTCCTGGTTCATCAGCTTATAAAGCCCCTTGGTTTCCTCAATATTTTTAATCAGATCTCCTTGAATAAAACTGACTTGTTGATGAAATCGAGAATATTTTTCATTAATCGATTCAAACTCATAAACGAGCTTTTGCCCCGATTTGCGCGCCAACTCAATTAAACCGAGACCTGCGCCGCTTTTGCTGCTAAGCTCGTTTTCATTGAGCTGCTTTAGATACAATTCTTTAAGTGAGGCGCTGTCCAGTGAATTCACTTTTTCAACCCAATCCTGCAAACCAATGGTCTCCTCGGATTTGAGGTGGTTGATGGAATTGATAATGAAGCCGTCTTTGTCAATTCTAAAAGTAAATATTCCATCATCCTCTAGATTTTCTAACTCCGCATTTTCCCCATGTTTGATGATGTTTTGAAAGCATTCTACCAATAAAAATGAAACCTTCTTATTCACATTTCCGGAGGTGCGATACGTGGCGCCGGCAGAAATATCCAATATGGTACTGGTAAATTGTTCAGAGAAAGCCCCCCTATAACAGAAGGTACTATCCTGCTTTCTGAATCTATGAAACAGTTCGGTAATGGTCTTAAAGTCCGCTTTGCCGCCGGAGTGAGAGTTCATAGAGTTATTGAAGGTATGGGTGGACATCAATATTTTGTATGCTAACTCTTGTATACGGAATAACCATAAAGAGGTTTCAATGTCCATATTGCGCACCTAAAATATAAAAAGCCTGGTACGTAAGGTGCCAGGCTTTCATTTTTTTTGAGTAAATGGTTCAGTGATCTTGATCTACCGCAATGGTAGCAAGCAATGCATGGGATTCGGCTACGATGTCCTTAATCCACGTGTGGTCCATATAATGGATGATTTTCTCTCCGAGTTTAGCTTTTGACTCGGTTTCGCGAAGTTGAATCAAAATTAAATCTTGATCCATGTCGCGGGTGAATTTGATTTTCAAGGTCAAGTCGGCCTTGTTGCGAACCAAAATGTTATCATCGAAAAGATGATAAGTGAGTTCTTTGGTGAGTTCAGAAAGCGGGTGCTTGAGCCCCTCTTCTACGATTTTGAGTTGTACGTTAACCATTGGAGTAGGATTATTAAGGATTAGATTTGCCGATTGATGAGAGATATGAATACATCCACACAGGCTTTATCACTTTTTTTGTCTTCTACGTCAGTCACTTACAACGTCACTAAGATAGTTTTTTTTCTATTCCTTTTACTTCATTGTTCATATTTATTTTCTCAAGTAGTGAATATTGAGCAAGCCCGCATTCGAATGGATACTACTGGTTGGGCAGGAATCGCTAATGGGAACCTTCAATCCCAGAAATATGAAAATCTTTTATTCTCCGCATCTCTCCGGGGGGCCGTTCAGCACCGTATCGACCGAAGGATTTGGCTTTATCTAGCCGATGCAGGATTTTCGGTTGCAGACAATGTTCAGTTCAACAACAATGCATTGGCCCATGTGCGCTACAATTAC
>CANGVZ010000129.1 GCA_947457285.1 Flavobacteriales bacterium
AAGTACAACATTACCTTGAGCGTCATTGATACCATAACGAATCAGAGAATTATGAATGTATCTGAAACTGTTCTGGAGATTGTGGACTATCAGCAACCATTCATCTTGTCAAATGATTCGGTAAAAGTGAATTACCCTCTTACATTATTTTCAGACGACTCCCCTATTAAGAAATACAAGACAGCAAAACACTATTGGATAGTAGATGACCAGCATATTTTCTCTGGAGATACTTTAAAATACACATTCACCACACCTGGATGGCATACAGTATTGTGCGGCGCGGTAAGCGAACCTCTTCCTGGTGGGGAGGTCATGAAATCATGTTCTGTGAAAGAGATTTTCGTCTTCGACAAAGACTTACCGGGATTTCCTCAGCTAGATCCGAATCCTTCTGTAGAACCGACGCAAAAAATTCAATTGAGGTCTTCTTTTGACGCCTTGGCTAGCAATAAAATGAATCCAAAAAACCTCTATCGAATCGTGATCGAGAAGTCGAAAGAGCGCCTACCAATGAATCACCAAAGCTTCAAGCCTTTGAAAGAGGAAATTGTTGAATCAAGAGACTCTTCAGGAATCTACACATATTCAGTAGGTGCTTCCGCTGAAATATCTCGACTCTATGATCAGTTTCAAGACATACAAGAGCAATTGGGCCGCAATTTGACCATTGAAACATTTGATCAAAATAATTTTGGAAAAGAGTACTTACGCACTGGAAACTACATAGAACCAGGCAACGCAGAGGCACTCAATGTTGAATTCAATCGATTGAAGGATATTAAATTTGAATATAACAGCGCCGTAATCAAAGAAGAATCATTCGGAAACCTCGATTACATCGCTGCAATGCTCATGCTTGAGGAAGATTTCACTCTTAAAATAAATGCACATACATGTTCTCAGGGAACGCATGAGTACAATCAGACCCTCTCAGAAAAAAGAGCTCAAAGTGTAAGAGACTATTTCATTCGTAAAGGCGTAAAAAACAGCCGCCTTATCACGAAAGGCTATGCAGAAACACAACCGATTGCAAGCAACGACACTGAAGAAGGCAAGAGTCTCAACAGAAGAGTAGAATTTATCATCATTTTCAACACCAACAATGACTAAGTCTAAGCTATTCTCTTTACTGATTATTTTAATATTTGGCATTACAAAATTGATTGCTCAACCAGTGCCTGCAAATGATGAGAATATTCCATTCTTAGTGACATTTTCGAAAGATGCCGGAACAAAATGGGGCGATGATGACTATTGTCAAACATTTTTTTTCTCTATACCCAAAGACTTTAAAAACCCCATTTACATCCGAATTTTTGATCCTGAAATAGGAGGCAAGCACGATGAAATCAATGGAGAATTTAACTCTAATACGAAGTACAGCGTCTATGGAGGTAATGGCTGCATCACTGTAGATGATGCCAGAAACGTAGATCCAATTGGAAACTTCAGAAGTGGAAATTTACTAGCTTCTAAAATATTTGACAATAAATCTACCTATGACAACAACTGGTATACCTTCGGCCCTTTCAATCCATCTGAAGGAGAATACTCTGCGCAATATGGTGGTTACATCTTCAAAGTTATTTGTGAAGGTATAAAAGGCGACGATGGCAATCTTTATCGATATTACCTTTCGACCTCTTCAGATAAAAACGTACCAGTAGAAGGAGGAAATGCCTTCACTTTTGAATACACGTTTAGACTTCATTCAGAAAATGGACAAGTAAGCCACATCTATCCATTCATTGACGAGAAGGTAATCTCTATAATTCAATACAATTTTGACTGGGATAATGATGGATATATAAAGTTGATATCTGCCATCAATCCAGGAGAGTTTTTAAAGACGAGCTCAGAAAACAAATGGGCTGAAAGCAAATATGAAATAAAGAGCGGAGAGCGGGGAAAGTCTATTGACATTCAATTTAAAAAGGCAGCGAACACCAGTGGTGTTAATAATAATAACGTAGTTTTTTATGTTCGCAACCAATATGGCCAGCAATTGCCTTTCTTTACAATCCCAATCGGTGGAGTACCAAAGCCGAGAGGACAAATAACCGTTAAACCTCTGCCTACCGGAAAAAGATAAGCAATGAAAGCCGCCCTTTCTTTCATCTCTCTTCTGCTGATGACGCTCCATTGCGGAGCGCAATCTTATCGATTTAAGATCTTTACCGAGCAACAAGGATTAGAAAGCCGCTATGTAAATACAATCAACCAAGATGCCCTTGGAAAACTTGTAATCGGCACGGGAGAAGGATTATTCACTTTTGATGGTTTTGATTTCAAAGCCTTTCACGTGAAGAATGGTCTTGCAGATGAACTTATACAATCGAGCTACATGTGTTCTAATGGTGATTTGTGGCTCGGACATGGAAGCAGTGCAATCACAATTTATAGTCAAGGAGCATTAAAGGCAATCGATCTATCCAAATACTTCAACGGAAAGATTGTCGACATTGCAGAAGATCGAGAAGGCAGCAAATGGCTCATCTCACAAAACTCTGGAATACTAAAAATATCTCCTAAAAATGAATTTACCCACTACAAGGAAGGAATTCAAGACTACACCCTATCCTCGATTCACCTAACCCCCAGCGGGCGCATGCTTGTGGGAACAGATATGGGCCTCATTGAAGTTAAAATTCTCAATGGAAAGATCAATGTCATTGAGGTTCCGAACTTTCCTCTAACCAATGTTACCGACATCGCAGCTTCACAAAACTACATTTTCGTTGGAACAGAAGATAGTGGTATCTACAATTGCTACCTTGACAATGGCGTCTACAATTCAAGGCCCGTGAGCTATCTTGATCAGGACTTGAGTAAATATTACATCAGAAGTTTAAAAGTAAACAGCAGCAACGAACTCTGGTTGAGTACAAATCAACACGGATTAATAGAACTCTCAGGATTCAACGGATCAATCTTCACCTCTCTCCAAGCTTTTAACGAAGCTGGTACAAATGCAGCAGAAAATATCAATGTTAGTTTTCATGATATAGAAAACAATCTTTGGATTGGAACCATCGGTAAGGGGTTGTACTGCCTAGAAGAAAATTATTTTGCAGAATATCAATCCGACTTATTTAAAAGTGGAAACAATAGTCTGTTTTCAAAAGGAGATACATTGTATGCAGGTTTCTTTGGGAAAATCTACATATCGGTAAAACATCCCGGGATGATTGTCGATAGTCTCGACTATCGCAATGGAATCCCTAAGGACTACCTTACTGCGATTCACATCGACAGCCAAAAAAACACCTGGATTGCTACTGAAAAGAGCGGTGTCTATCTGATGAAGAACAACTCATCACGCGCCCAAAAAATTCAACTCTCCACTGAATTCTCAAATGTTCGCATCAACGATATCGAATCGGTTAATGATAATGTCTATATCGCAACAGACTATGGAATTTTCTTCGTAAAAAATTTCAAAGTTGAATATCAAGCCACCATCGAAACAGGTTTGTCAGCGAATGTCATAAAAGCACTATATAAAGATTCGAAACAAAGAATTTGGATTGCCACAACAACTGAAGAAATCCCCTATATCGAAAACAACACCATTCATTATCTCAGTGGCATATTTGTGGATGTTCAGGCGAGCATCAAATGTTTTGTAGAAGACAATCAAGGCAACATTTGGGCAGGAACTGATGGTCAAGGAATTTGGCGTTGCACTCCTGATTCACCCAAAATATTCAATAGAAATAATGCTCTAAAGAGTGATTATTGCTACAGCCTTTTGTGCGATAGTAAAAATAATCTTTGGGTAGGACACAGAGCATCATTATCTAAAATAAACTTGAATGATAATACTTCAAATGTATATGAAGCCGATGCGAGTTCTAACAGATCCTTCGCCGACAATTCTGTCGTAACGTGTTTTGGAGACAATTTAATTTTTGGTACAAACCTAGGAATCCTCAGGTATGACGCTTCAAAAGATATACCCAACCAATATGAACCAATTTTAAATTTCACCAGACTAATCATTTCTGATTCTACTTACAGCCTAACCGACAAGATTGAATTACCTTATGGGGATTATAAATTCGAATTTAATTTTCGCGGTATATCTCTAAAAGATCCTACTGGTGTTCAATACCAATATATTCTTGAAGGCCTTGAAAGTGAATGGAGCACTGCGTCCGTAGAAAATTTTGCCAGGTTCAACCACCTATCACCTGGCAAATATAAATTCAAGGTTAAATGTTTTAATAGTGATGGTATTGGTGGCCAGACAATAAAAACCATTGAAATTGAAATTCGAAAACCATTTTGGCAAACCTGGTGGTTTTACTTTATCATTTTCTTCTTAATCATTTTCACTGTTCGTGTGATTATTACTCGCAGAGAACGCATCCTTCGAGAAAATCAAGTTAAACTTCAGAAAGCGCTTGACGAAAGGACAAAAGAGGTTGTAGAGCAAAAAGAACTATTAGAAATAAAAAATAAAGACATTACGGATTCCATCCTTTACGCGAAGAATATTCAGAATGCCATGTTACCGCCAAAAGGTGCGCTTAATAAGCATTTTAGCGACGCCTATGTCTATTACAAGCCACGAGATATTGTAAGCGGTGATTTCTATTTTGTAGAAAGATTTGGAAATAAAATAATTGTTGCCGTAGCGGATTGTACAGGGCATGGAGTGCCTGGAGCTTTCATGTCACTCATTGGAAGCACGCTCATTAAAGACGCTGCAAAAATGAGAGATGTAAACACACCGCTCGAACTGCTTTCGGTTTTGGATCATGAATTGAATATTATTCTTAATAAAAAAATAGAAAATGCAGGCATTCCTGATGGGATGGACATTAGCATTATCGATTTTGATATCGTGACCAAAGAGCTTCGATTTGCCTCAGCCAACCGCCCAATGTTCCTATGTATAAACAAAGAGCTGATAGAAGTAAGAGGCAACAGACGTTCGATCGGTGACGTGATTGAGCGCAACCGCACCGAGTTTACCCAACAGAGCTTCCAACTCACGGAAGGTGATATCATTTACCTCTTCTCCGATGGTATTACCGATCAATTCGGAGGGCCTTCCGCGAAAAAGATTAAACGCAAGGGATTAGGCGACCATCTCAAAACGACATGTCATCTTCCCATTTTGGAACAACGCGAAGCCTTGAAGGAGTTTATCAATACATGGAAAGGCGATCACGATCAGCTTGATGATATGATCATGCTCGCTATTCAAATCTAAAGGCTCATCATATCGCGAAAGCGTGCAGCTTGACGACGAGAAACCTCAACGATTGTCCCATCTTTTAAAGTCATTCTCAAGCCACCGTTAAACCAGTTTTCGACGGTGTCCACCCATCGTAGGTTGACTATGAACTTCCTGTTAGTTCTGAAGAACGTATGATCCAGCCTCTCTTCAAGCGTGTTGAGTGATTTTAAAATTAAAGGCTTTGACTGATTGAAAAAAACACGGACATAATTCCCTTCACTTTCAAAAAGTCTAACGTCTTTAAGAGAAACAAACCAACATTTTTCTCCATCTTTAAGAAAAATCTGATCCTCCTGCCCCAACCTACCCTCAAATATTGCAGGATTTGACTCCAATTTTTCCTCGAGTGCATTGGTCTTTACAACCTTTTGAATAGCCTCCGTCAAACGAATATCTTCAACTGGCTTTAAGATATAGTCGATAGCATCAACCTCAAAGGCCTTCATCGCATATTCATCATATGCTGTAACGAAGATTACCTGTGGAACCACCTCAAGTTTCTTGAGCATTTCAAACCCGTTCATTCCAGGCATTTGCACATCAAGGAAAATCAAATCTGGATTGTGCTCTTCGATTGCTTTGATGGCCTCATCGGCATTTGCACACTCGCCTATAATTTCTATCTCTGGATGCTTCGACAGCAAATTCATCAATTCTTTGCGTGCCAAGCGTTCGTCGTCAATGATTAATGTTCTCATTCTATTTTAATTTAGTTGGAATGTTCAATTGGGTTATCACAAAACTATCCTTGTTATAAATTTCAAAACCCGCTTTATTTCCATAAATCAATTCCAATCTCTTGCGGGTATTTGCAATTCCTATACCTTGAGTTGTTTTATCCGCTTCGAAAACTCCGCTATTTCTAACTACAATTTTTACAATATCATTTTCTAAAGTAATGACCAGTTCTATTAAGCCACCTTCAATAATTTTCGAAATACCGTGTTTAACAGCATTTTCAACTATCGTTTGAAGCATAAATGGAGGAATATGACATACGAGTGCCTCTTCGTCTACATCCATTCGAATAGTGAGTCGTTCTTCAAACCGCACCTTCTCCATCCACAAATAGTTTTCTAC
>CANGVZ010000130.1 GCA_947457285.1 Flavobacteriales bacterium
CTAAAAATCGAGGACTATAAAGAGGGAGATAAAAATATTCCTTTTGAATTTCTGGCAGAATTCAAAGGCGAACAATTGAAAGATATCCGATACCAACAGTTGTTGCCCTACACGCAGCCAAATGATGGCGATGCTTTCCGAGTAATCTTAGGCGACTTTGTTACAACAGAAGACGGTACAGGTATCGTCCACATTGCACCAAGCTTCGGTGCTGATGACTTTCGTGTTGCAAAACAAAATGGAATCGGTTCGTTGACACTCGTTGATAAAACAGGACGTTTTACGAAGGATGTAAATGATGATGTTTTTCCTCTTGCAAATAAATTTGTAAAAGAAGCGTATCTCTCCGACGAAGAGAAAGCTGCGGAGGTGCTTGTTCAAAAAGAAGCACTGAAATCAATCATACCCAATCTTGATAAATATATAAGTGCAGATGACCTCATCGCCTTGAAATTAAAGCTGGAAAATAAGGCTTTCAAAATCGAGAAGTATGAGCACAATTATCCGCACTGTTGGCGCACAGACAAGCCGGTTCTTTATTACCCGCTCGATTCGTGGTTTGTGAAAGTGACAGAGGTGAAAGAAAGAATGGTGCAATTGAACAACACCATCCAATGGCGTCCAGAGGCCACAGGTACTGGCCGTTTCGGAAATTGGCTTGAGAATGCCAACGACTGGAATTTGTCTAGATCACGCTTTTGGGGTATTCCTCTTCCAATCTGGAGAACAGAAGATGGTCAAGAAGAGATTTGTATTGGAAGCTTAGAGCAATTGAAGAGTGAATTGGATAAATCTGTTGCTGCTGGATTTATGAAACAAAATCCTCTGGCAGATTTCAAACCGAATGATCATTCGGTTGAAAATTATTCTTCGTTCGATTTGCATAAGCCTTATGTCGATGACTTTATTTTAGTTTCTTCGAAAGGCGAAAAAATGACGCGTGAATCTGACTTGATCGACGTTTGGTTTGATAGTGGTGCCATGCCTTATGCACAGCTGCATTATCCTTTCGAGAATAAAGAATTAGTAGATAATAAAAAATTCTATCCCGCTGATTTTATCGCAGAGGGTGTCGATCAAACGCGCGGTTGGTTCTATACCTTGCACGCTATTGCTACAATGTGTTTTGATAGCGTTGCATTCAAAAATGTTGTATCCAACGGTTTGGTTTTAGATAAAAATGGAAATAAAATGTCCAAGCGATTGGGCAATGCTATTGATCCATTTGAAACAATCGCAAAGTATGGTCCCGATGCCACTCGTTGGTACATGATCACGAATGCACAACCATGGGATAATCTGAAGTTCGATTTAGATGGAATCGCTGAGGTGCAACGCAAGTTCTTTGGTACACTTTTCAATACCTACAATTTCTTTGCGATCTACGCCAACATCGATGCTTATGGTTACAGTCAATCGAATGCAGTGCCACTTCAAGAGCGCACCGAACTAGATCAGTGGATTATCTCGCGACTCAATTCATTAATGAATGAGGTGCAAAAGAATATGGATGACTACAATCCAACACCGGCAGCGAGAGCTATCGAAGAATTCGTAGATGAGCACTTAAGCAATTGGTATGTGCGTCTTGCAAGAAAGAGATTCTGGCATGGCGAGCTTACTGCAGATAAAAAGGCTGCGTATGATACCCTTTTTGAGTGTTTAGATGGGGTTGCAAAACTGATGAGCCCATTTGCTCCTTTCTTTGCTGATTGGCTTTTTAAACAACTAAATCAAGACGGTATTGAGTCTGTTCATCTTGCTCAATTGCCTGTTTCTGAAACAAGCAAAGTGAATGCTGCACTGGAAGAGAAAATGGAACTTGCGCAGAAGATTTCTTCCATGATTCTATCCATCAGAAAGAAAGAAAATATACGTGTGCGTCAACCTCTGGCTGCTATCCGTATTCCTGTGTTGGATGATGCTGTAAAGCATAAGATTGAAGCGGTAACAGATTTAATTCTTTCTGAGGTGAACGTTAAGCGCATTGAGTTTGTTGACGAATCACAAGCACAGATTGTGAAACAACTAAAGCTCAATTTTAAAACATTGGGTAAAAAATGCGGCAAGTACATGAAGGATTTGCAACAGTTTGCTCAGGCAAACGGTCAGGAAATTATTCATGCGATTGAGACGAAAGGTCAATTCTCTTTCCCCACAAATGATGGAAATATTGATCTCATTGAGGAAGACGTAGAAATCATCCCAGTGGATATTCCTGGTTGGAAAGTAGCAAATACCGGCGCGCTTACCGTAGCACTGGACGTGACAATTACCGATATTCTCAAGAGTGAAGGATACGCGAGAGAATTCGTTAATAGAATACAAAATTTGAGAAAAGAGTCTGGTTTGGACGTGACAGATAAAATTAGTGTGAAGATTTTATCGAATGTTGGTCTAAATCAGGCAATCGAATCAAATTCAGAATATATTCGCGCGCAAGTCTTGGCAGGGGAGCTCATCGTCGCTGACGAACTCCCCAATGGACAGGCAGTGGAAATTGAAGAGGGACTTACAACACTTATTCAAATCCAAAAATTGAATTAGAATTATGGCAAAAAAGAAAGAAACGGCTCAAGAAAGCACAAAGCCAGAAGCAACAAGATACTCAGACAAGGATCTCCTCGAATTTCAGGAGTTGATTCATACAAAATTGGCGCAAGCAAAATCCGATTTGGATGAGCTTCGTCAATCGTTGTCGCATGAAGGTGATAACAGCACCGATGATACTTCACCCACATTCAAAATGATGGAAGACGGCAATGACACCATGAGCCGTGAAGAAGTAGCACAGTTGGCTGCACGTCAGGAGAAGTTTATTCAGGCTCTTGAAAACGCTTTGCTTCGCATCAAAAACAAGACCTATGGCGTATGCCGCGTTACTGGTAAACTTATACCAAAGGAGCGTCTTCGTCTTGTACCTCACGCTACGCTCAGCATTGAGGCAAAAAATATGCAGGGCTAATTCCAAAAAAGACTTTTGAAAAAGGCGTTATTTACCATACTTGGTGTTTTACTATTTGACCAAATCCTAAAGATTTGGGTCAAATTAAGCTTTCATTACGGTGAGAGCGTAACGCTCATTCCCGGTTGGTTCGACTTGCAATTTGTAGAAAATCCAGGCATGGCTTTCGGTTGGATGCTTCCGGGAAATGCAGGAAAATTGACGTTGAGTATTTTTAGAATCATTGTCGTCACTGGGATAGGTTATTACCTCTGGAAATTAATCAAACAAAAAGTACACAGCGGATACATCATTTGTGTATCCCTTATTGTAGCTGGTGCTTTGGGCAATATTATCGACTCAGCAGTCTATGGTTTAATCTTCGACAGAGGTTCAACGTTCGATCCCGATATTCAAGATTACACGATGTATTTCGGTAAAGCGCAATTTGGAGGAAATGGATATGCGCCGCCACTTATGGGAAACGTCGTAGATATGTTTCACTTCGATAAAACGATCACGTGGAATGGAAACACAATTGAATTGTTTCCTCCAGTATTCAATGTTGCAGATAGCGCAATTACAGTTGGGATCATCATCATTTTACTTTTCCAAAAACGCTTTTTTGAAAATCTCGAAAAGGATAACAAACAAGAAGAAAGTTCCGAAACTACAGTTACTGTCAACCACGAAGCTTAATCCCAAATGCGGGCTTCTTTGAGCTCAATTTTTTCTTTGAAGAATATCTTCGTACTCTTTTCAAACGACTCTGTAAAATCTGAAATGAAAAATTGATAGTCACCATTTTCAGATGTCGTATTGATAATCTTTTTTTCCTGGAGCTCTTGTTGAACTGCTTGTGCAACCACCTTAGCGCTGTCTATGATTTCAATTTTCTTTTTATAAAAAACTTCAACTTCCTTTTTTATCAGAGGATAGTGTGTGCATCCGAGAATAAGCGCATCAATACCTTTGAAACTTGGTTTGGATAAATAACTATTGATGATGGTTTGAGAGATGCTATTGTTGAAATATCCCTCCTCAATCATAGGTGCGAGTAGGGGAGTAGCGTTAGATAATACTTTTAGTTTTTTATTGAGCTTTTCTATTCGATTCACATAAATGCGTGATTGAATAGTTCCTTTAGTTCCGATTACCCCAATTTTTCCTTCACGATAATTTTCCGACGTGTAACGTGCAACGGGATCAACAACATTGATGACGGGAATTTTTGGGCCACAAACATCTTGCACTGTTTTAAAGGCATGAGCAGAAGCAGTATTACACGCAATGACAATTGCCTTGCATTTTTTTTCTATTAAAAAACTCGCTATCCGCGCAGCGTAGTGGCGTATACTCTCAGGCGACTTGTCACCATAAGGCAAGTGTGCAGTGTCCCCGAAATAAATAAATGATTCATTCGGTAGTAGGTTTTTAATTGCATTTGCAACGGTCAATCCTCCAATGCCTGAGTCAAATATTCCTATCGGACGGGCTGATGTTGTCATAGAAGCAAAGAAAAAAAAATCCCGTCACTTGGACGGGATTTTCGAAAGTAATTATCAAACTTTTCGATTATTGTTTCGGTGCAGCTGGTACAGCCAATTTAGCTTTCACCAACTCAATGATATCCTCACCACCAGTGTACAACAAAACACCCAAAGAACTATCGATGATGTAAGTGAATCCATTCTCTTTGGCTACATCAGAAATCGCTTTTGCGGCCTTGTCAATAATTGGCTGATACAACGACGCTTGTTGCTTTTGGAGGTCGTCAGAAGCAGTTTGTTCGAATTGAGCTATTTGCTGCTCTTTATCTTGAATGGCCTTTACTTTCGCCTGAAGTATAGCTTCCGGCCAGGTCTTTTGATTAGCTTGTGCTTCTTGAACCATTTGATTGTACTCTTGCTCCATTGCTTGGTAAGCAGTGGCATATTCCTTTTGAACATTTTCGAGTTTCTTGTCTACCTCTGCTGTTTCAGGCATCGCTTTAATCAAAGCAGTGCGATCGATATGCCCGATTTTCTGAGCGAATGAAACTACGCTCATCAAAACAACAGCAGACATTAAAATTAATTTCTTCATTTTTTAAAGGTTAACGTTTCTAAATAAATATTGCGCAAGCGCGAAATCAAAAGTAAGACCAAAAATTCAATTCATCACTTTCCGCCCCCTTTTGGGACTGTTTTTTCTCCACCGCGAGGTGAAGTTTTACCGCCATCACCTTGCTTTCCACCGCCTTGACTTTCTTTATTTTCCTCATCAGAATCCTCGTCTGATCCTCCTTCTTCTTCCAATACATCCCCAGGTTTCAACCCCATTTTGCGTAGTACTTTATCACTAATATCGTGCTTGGGGTTGGTATAAAGCATATTGCTTTGATTGGCTTTGTCAAATACTACCATCAGAGCGCTTTGGCTGGCCACATCCTTGATCGCTGTATAAATTTGTTCTTGGATCGGCTTAATGAGTTCTTCGCGCTTTTGGAAGAGTTCTCCGCCAACACCAAACTTTTGCTTTTGAAGTTCTTTTGCCTCCTTTCTTTTCTCCTCAATCTCTTCTGAGCGCTTTTGGCGCATATCTTCGGTCAAAAGAATTTTTTCAGCCTGAAAAGCCTTTTCCAGCTTTTCAATGGTTTCATACTTGGCTTCAATTTCTTTCTGCCACGTTTCGCTGAGTTTGTTGATTTGCTTTTGAGCTTCTTGATATTCGGGAATGTGACTTAAGATATACTTAGAGTCTACGTACCCAAATTTCTGAGCGTCTGCTTGAAAGCAGAGTGCCAGGATTGCAGTGATGCTTAGAATTAAATGCTTCATAAATCGAATTTATTACAATTCTCCAAGGTTCATACCGATTGAGAAGTGGAATTGGCCACGTGCCATCTGAGGCGCGGTGTCCAAATCATCCAATCTCCAACCATAGTCAAAGCCAAGAAGGCCAAACATCGGAAGGAAAATTCTCAATCCCATACCCGTGGAACGATATAAGTTAAATGGATTAAAGTCTCTAAAGTCTTCCCAAGTGCGGCCGGCCTCCACAAAGGCGAGTGCATAAATCGTAGCGCTTGGGTTGGTAGAAAGCGGGAAGCGCAATTCGGTTCCATACTTCGCAATAATTGGTGCACCAACACGGTCGCTTGGTTTGGTCAACGACAAATCATCATAACCGCGCAAATTCACAATCTCACGACCATCCAACAAGAAACCACTTAAGAATACACCACCCAAATAGAAACGTTCGAATGGCGATTCCCCTAAGCGCTGATTGTAGGTGCCCAAGAAACCAAAACCAACACTCGTATTCAACACCAACTTATGCGTCTTGTGCTTATTCAAAGCCGTGTACCAATTTGCAGTGAATTTTACTTTGTAATACTCTACCCAG
>CANGVZ010000131.1 GCA_947457285.1 Flavobacteriales bacterium
GTTGTCGTGATGACCCAACAGGGGTCGGCATCCATGCTTCAACGCAAATTAAAATTGGGATATAATCGTGCAGGCCGACTCGTAGATCAACTTGAAGCTGCTGGTATCATCGGTCCATTCGAGGGTAGCAAGGCCCGCAAAGTGCTCATCAGTGACGAAGTGAGTCTTGAGCAATTTCTCAAAAACATGAACAATCCCGGGTATTAATTATCACGGGATTTTAATCCGAAACGTATAACTTTGCATCCCAAATCTGTTTTTGGAACAGTTATTGAAAATCCGCGGAACAAGAATTTTTACAAAATGAAAAAGTTGACGTTTATTCTAAGTGCAGCACTCATTATTGCTAGCAATATCGCATCTGCACAAACTTCAAAAGAAATCCTCGATAAGCTTTCTGCTAAGGCAAAAGGCTGGAAGTCTATTTCCGCAGATTTCACCTCTACACTCAAAGACCAAAAAGCGAATGTGAACCAAAAGCAAGAGGGTAGCATCAAAATCAAGGGAAATAAATATCACCTGAACCTTTCTCAATACACTGTAATCTCAGACGGAACCACTGTTTGGAGTTATGATAAGAAAAGTAACTCGTGCACCATTGATAACCTAGAAGACATCAAAGACGGAGCATTTGACCCTTCTGAAATGTTTACGATTTGGGAAAAGGATTTCAAACATGAAATGAAAAACACCAATGCTACTGTAGAAGGTGAGGCATGTTATGAAATCCATCTGTATCCAAACCAACCGAAAAATAAGCCTTATCACACCATTGTGATGTATATTTCAAAGACCAAAATGGAAGCCACAAAAATTGTGGTGAAAACCCGCGAAAACGCAGAGATATCCTATAAGGTCAAGAATTTCAAAACTAACGCTGAATTTCCAGACACAGAATTCAAATTCAACAAAGCATCATATCCTGGTGTGGATGTAGTGGATAATAGAATTTAGAGATTGGAAAATTGGAGGTTGGATGATTTGAATCGCGAATTACGAATTACGAATTGCGAATTCCGAATTCGGAATCCTGAATTATCCAATCGATGCCCTTGGTTAATTTTTCCAGCGTATCATGCTCTTGGCTTCCCTCCTCTGGTTGGTGGTTGTAGATCCATGACGCATGTTCGGGAAGACTCATTAGAATTGATTCGATGCGACCACCCGTTTCTAATCCGAAGCGCGTGCCGCGATCGTAGACCAAGTTAAATTCTACATAACGCCCTCTGCGAATCAACTGCCATTTCTTTTGCATTTCGCTATAGGATAGCACCTTGTTTTCGGCTACAATAGGTCTGTATGCCTTCAGAAAAGTATTACCTACAGCTTGCATAAAGTTGAAATAATACTCTTTTGAATGCTGGCTGTCAGGAACGAGATAATCATAAAATATTCCGCCAATTCCGCGGGTCTCATTTCGGTGATTGATATAAAAATAATTATCTGCCCATTCTTTAAACTTACCATAATAGGAGGCATCGAACGCATCGCAAGTCTCTTTCATACAATGATGGAAATACCTTGCCTGGGCATCGTTGACGTAAACGGGTGTGAGATCAATGCCTCCGCCAAACCAACAATCGCCCTTATCTGTTTCGAAGTACCGCACATTCATGTGTACAATCGGCACCATAGGAGAGTTGGGATGCATTACAAGTGAAACGCCGGTAGCAAAAAAACGCTTGGCATCAGGATTCACTTTTGCACTTAAAAAAGAAGGGAGGTCCCCTTCAACAGCGCTGAAGTTGACTCCTCCCTTTTCAAATACATTACCATGAGAGATCACTCTGCTAATACCGCCTCCACCCTGATGGTGCGACCAGTGATCTTCAGAAAATTTTGCCTTCCCATCTTCTTGTTCTAAGCCCTCACAAATTGACTTTTGTAATGACTTCAAATAAGAAGTAATCTCCTCTCGTGTTATCATTTTTACTTTTGAAGCTTGCTATTTTTTAGACCGTAGGCAAAATAGATAATAATACCCGCTATCATCCAAAATCCTGCTACTTGAAGTGTATTGATATCTAAAGAAACAATCATCAATCCGCAAACAAGAATTCCCAGAATAGGTACGATAGGAACCAATGGCGTTCTAAACGGACGCTCCAAATCTGGATTTGACTTTCTCAAAAGTAATACTGCCAAGCACACTAAAACAAATGCGAAGAGAGTACCAAATGAAGTAAGATCACCAGCAACACTACCAGGAACGAAAGCCGCAAAGGCACCCACGAATAGGAATAGAATCCAGTTTGATTTATAAGGAGTTCTATATTTTGGATGTAAGTCAGCGAATGCCTTTGGAATCAATCCATCATTAGACATACTGTAGAATACACGGCTTTGTCCCATCAACATTACGAGGATAACAGAAGAGAAACCGGCCAGAATAGCAATACTAACGCCTGTGCCTAGCCATTCCCAACCCGTCATATAGGTGTTGATGGCATATGCTACAGAAGCCTCCTTACCTGCGGTTTGGAATTCGGTGTAATTAGCAACACCGGTGAGAACATAACTGAATAACACATAAAGTACGGTACAAACGGCAAGCGAACCAAGAATACCGACAGGCATGTCCTTCTTTGGATTTTTAGCCTCTTGAGCAGCGGTACTCACGGCATCAAATCCGATGAATGCAAAGAATACGATGGCTGCTCCACCAAGTACACCTCCCCATCCCCACTCAAAGAAACCTTCATGGCCTGGAGTGCCTTCTGGGATCATATAAGGAACGTGATTCTCTGGTTTGATGTATGCCCATCCCACAGCGATAAATACCAGTACGATGGCTACCTTAATGAATACAATAATTCCATTCACAATTGCCGACTCCTGTGTTCCTTTAATAAGGAGCATAGTGAGAGCCAGTAGAATGATTAAAGCAGGCGCATTGATAATACCATCTTGAGCAGTAACGAGCGCTGCAAGATTTGATGGAAGTTGCTCGTATTGACTTTCCGACAACACCAAAATACCATCTTTCGCCCCTTTGAAATCTGGGAAAGCAGCGGTAACCGTTGCAAGAGCCTCACCGCTCACTGTATAGAGTGTCTCGAATGGCGAGTGACACCATTCATAGGGGATGGCGCCCCCCAGCAAATTATTCAAATATTCACTCCACGCGATGGACACTGTGGCCGCGCCGAGTGCGTATTCCATTATCAAAGCCCAACCGATGATCCAAGCTACCAATTCACCCATGGTAACATAAGCATAAGTATAGGCACTACCAGCTATAGGGAACATGGAGGCAAATTCCGCATAACATAAACCTGCGAAGGCACATCCAATGGCAGCTACTACAAAACTCAATGTTACTGCTGGACCCGCTGCCTCAGCTGAAGCCGCAGCCGTTCTAACAAAGAGACCAGCGCCAATGATGGCTCCAATACCTAGGAGCACGAGATTTGTCGCGCCCAATGTTCTTTTCAATCCTCCCTTCTCGCCTTCCGATTCATTCAGAAGAAGGTTCAAAGGCTTTTTAATCCAAATATTACTCATAAGAATTGGTTAATGGTTTTGTGAAGAGTCGCAATAATAATTCAAAATCCTTATTTCTTTTTAGATTTTATTGATTTCGCGGTTGGAGCAGGGTCATTTTGTTTTTTTATCTCTGGTAATATCACACTCAATCTTGCGCTAATTTGGTCGATGGGCACAGCAAAACCGATACCCTCAATGCCATAACCCACATATTTAGAGCTCACAATACCAATCAGTTCACCTTTTTCGTTGAACATCGCCCCCCCACTATTACCGGGGTTGACCTTCGCATCAGTTTGGATATAACTGAAATCGGCAAAAGAACGACGGCCACTAATCACACCTTTAAAAACGGATTGGCCTAATAGCGTATCTGCCGGCGTCCCCATCAGGTATACAGTACTTCCAATCTCTGGATCTTGAGCATTGGGAAAGAGAGCCGGAAGATTCTCTCGTTCAACCTTCAAAAGGGCCAAATCGCAATCAGGGTGCTTTCTTAGAACTTTTCCTTCTGAAATTGTTCCGTCTTTAAATTTAACTTTAACCGTTTCATTTTGTCCTACGACATGAAAATTGGTAATCAAATAGCCATTGCTTGAGACAACGCAGGCGCTGCCGTGACCGTCTGAGGTAATAATCGTGGGAACAGCATACGACAAAAAATCCCAATCTAAAATTGCAGAGCCTCCCCCTATTGAAATCTTTTCGAAGCTAGAAACATCAGCAGCATCAAAGTATTCAGAAGACTTAATCAAACCCAATACTTTATCTTGGGAAAGAAATTCAATGAGAATTCTATTGATTAAATTGGAAAAGCCGTTTTCCCAATCCGAACCCAATCTATCAGCAATCAATTCCTCGGTTGAAATGTTTTCCTGAACGAGTGTCTTTCCATAGTAAGAACTCAATTCCATATCAGCAAACATCTTCAGGTAAACAGCAGTAATACCCCTTTTCGCATTGGGTCGAATGTAGCTAAATTCAAGGCGATGAACGCGCATGCTCAAATGCAAAGAATTTTTGTAGTCAGGAAATATTCGTTCAGTGGTATCAATAAAGTTACTTTCACTGAGCAGCCCATATAGGTAGCCTTCGAGGCTCGAGCTCACCTCAATTACTTCATCACTATTTGAAGAAATTTTATTGTAACGCCCTTGTTTTCTTTGGGTTTCTGTTGTGTAATAACTCTCTGTAATCTCACCCTCTTTTAGATCAAAATAAATATCTTCCGTCGTAATATATTTCTGCCCCTCCTCCCTTACAGGAAGCGTGGTGGCTCTTTGAGCAATGGAATTAATTGCAAAGAAAACTAATGCTAAAAAAAACGATATCTTTCTCATTAGTATTCTGTATTAAGATTTAGACCCTTGATGATATCTTCGGCAGAAACGGCGAAGGACAAACCTTCCAGAGCGATACCTAAATATTTCTCATTGACAATACCCACCACATAACCGTTTTGATCAATCAGAGGACTTCCATTGTTGCCATTGGAAACCTTTGCATCCGTTTGTATAAATACAACTCCATTCTGCTGACGATAGCCACTTACAATACCAGAGCTAATCGATTGTGATAGTGCTTTATTTACAGGTGAGCCCACGCAATAAACACTTTCACCTGTGCGACCAGAAGTCCCTTTTGAAAGCTTTAAAGAAGAGACACCAGTAGTGTCTGAACTTAGCAAAACAATATTGCTCACTGGATCGCGCTTAATGACTTTGGCTTTCTTTCTCGCTCCATTAGAAAAAATTACTTCCACCTCTTTTTTTGTGCCTACCACGCGATGAGAAGTTATTGCAAGTCCATCTGGAGATATCAAACAACCGCTACCATGATATCCGTCTCCATCAATAGTAATTTGAGCATTCGCCATATTTTGAAAATCTGGACGAGACTCTATAGGCGCTTTAACATTTGTAGCATCGCCTTTTAAATATGCATTATTAAAAGCTTCACGAGTTCGATTGTAAAGTGAAGTAAACTCATCACTTTTAAGCGCGTCAGAAAGACCATTAATTAGCGCATCTCTCATTGCGAGCGAGCTTTGATACTCTGAATAAAAATATCCACTAGAAAAAAGTGCTGATTCACTTTGAACATCAACGAAGCTCAGTGCATTACCATACAAATCAGAAAAGGTGTACCGAACATTCAATTTCATCGATGTTCCAAAATTCTTAACTCGAAATTCTTGTGCATCCAGGACTTTTACATCGACTGATAAATTTTTATCATAATTGTTTATAATATCGCTTTGAAAATTCATGTACCCCAAGTCATCCAATGTTTGATCGAGCCAGTAAGGAGGCTCATCAAGAAAATCTTCTCTCATTGAAGTAAAAACTCTATCTCTTTTCAACCAATCATCGTAATTTCTGCAAAACACAACTTTTACATTCTCATAGCGCAATGAGTCCAATTCTGTCCTCATACGCACATAGATATCCTCAAATTGTGATGTTGGAAGTTTGTCCATCCCATCCACTTCAAACCTCCTTTTATGCATCTTACCCGCAATCCAGTAATCAAGTCCGGCGATAACCCCATAAGTAACAAAATCACCAGTAGCATTAGCGCCATTAGCAAAAAAAACCATTGCTGCCGGAATCGCAGTAACAAGAACAACGGGATCGAATTGCTTGGGCTCAACTACAGTACTTTTAGTCTTATACCCAGACCTCGTTGTTGTAACAATGCAGGGCGCATGTTTACGAATAGTAGCTCCTGCATACTCACTGGTATAAATATCATTCACATAGACACTGGCCTTTTCATCCTTACATGACACATACACTGTTTTTCGAGAAAAGAGTGTAGCACA
>CANGVZ010000132.1 GCA_947457285.1 Flavobacteriales bacterium
GAAAGTGCGCCCTATCCAATGGCTGTTCTTTCTCATTGCCTTTATTGGCGCGGTGATGATCAAAGGATTCGACACCCGCGTTTCGCTCGAATGGCTTTTGGTGGGTATCACATCTGCGCTATTCGCCGGACTCGCTTACAACAGCATCATTAAAAGCAAAGGAACTGATCACGCAATGACCATCGTTTTATATAATCCAATGGTCGCGATTCCCATTACTGGTATTTGGTGTTTTTATGATTATGTCCAGCCTAAAGGCCTCGAGTGGCTCTGGATGCTCATCATGGGCATTTTCGCGCATACCGCGCAATACCTCATGACGCTCGCACTTCACAGTGATGTTGCCAGCAAGATCACCCCTTGGAATTACTTCGGTGCCATATTCGCTTTGGTGATTGGGTATTTCTTCTTTGATGAAGATATCGCTTGGCTTAGCGTTATGGGTATGATGTTCGTAGTAACGGGAGTAATCCTAAACGCGCGTGTAAAAAGATAAAGGTTTATCTTTTAAACAACCGTGTCCCAAGATAAGCGGCTGGCATATAGAGTGCGACTTCCGTCCACATCCACCAAGGATGGCTAATGGTGAAGAGATTGAAAAGTCCAGCCACGGTAAATAAAGCTCCAACAATCATCGATGGAATTATTGTACTTCTTACAATAAGCCATGCCACTAGGCCTCCAACCAATGCTCCGCAGATATGTCCTATGAAGATGAGGATAAAAGCCTGTTGGGGCAAACTCGCCACAAATGCTTTGAAAGCCTCCATATTCGAGGAATCTACCCCTTCCGGCAATGGATACATGGTGCTGTTTACCTTCTCCACAAGTCCGATGAACACGCTTCCAATGACAAGTCCTAGAATGACTGCCAGAATTTTTTTAACTATCTGCATTCTGCTTCTGTTTACCTTTTGCTAATCTTATTCTGTGACGAATGGCCATGGTGGTTCCAATCACCATCACCAAACAACCCAGCCAAAGTACATTAATTTGTGGAAATATCTCTGCAGAAAGAATAAGCATATCCTTCACTCCGCTGCTATGTTGCTGCATGGTCAATTCGACACCTTCCGAGGTTTCCTTCAACGACAATAACATTTTAAATTTCTCAGACTCTACAGGAAACACAAGAGGAGTTCCGTCTAATGTAGCTACCGTGGCCAATACCATGCGCTCAGTACTTTGTCCGTCGGTGAGGATAGCGGTGCCGCTCTTCAACACCACATTTTGAGGAAGGTTGGCAGGCAATGAATCCACACGACGCAACGTATCCAGACTTATGGTCACCGTTTCGCTCAAGCGCACTGGCTGACCAAAGGGAATAACGCCTGACTTTGGCTCGAGATAACCACTCGAGTCTGTCTTCATTTCAGTATCTGTGTACTTGATATAAGTATAAAGATCCTTGCTGAGAGAATGACGAATACTTGGTTCGCGGCTGGTTTGGTCTTTAGCAAACAATAAGGTTGGCTCTAGCGTGAATAGCTTCTCACCTGGTTTGCCCGGCTTCCATTCAGGAGCTTCATCCATATCGTATTCAGCTGGCGTCACTTCCTTCCACAGAGAGTCTTGTGCCCAATCGCGCAAGAAGCTATCAGAGGCAGTATGCGATTTCAATGATCTGAATAGACTTCCTTGAACCACTACATATTCTCCCTCATTGTAAGAGATCGGCTCTTTTTTCAAATAATCAATAGTGCAGTACAGGCGATTGCCAGAACGATACTTATCCTTGAAGTGAACAAAATATTCTCCCATTACCATGGTATCGCCCTTGTAAATAAGCATGTCTTCTGAGTTCGAGAAATCCTTGCTCAGCTCGGTGACGTTACCAATTTTATTTTCAGAGATAAAGAAGCTTTGGGAAGTCGATATCACCGCCCCAATGATGAGCATTGCAAAACCGACGTGTGCAACGCTAGCTCCAATCACGTCCACTCTGCCTTTTAATACACGAATCGCATAATCGAAATTCGCAAACAATGCCCAGAAGGTTGCAAACACTAATGCGTAAAGGGGACCTGCATTGCTGTCGAACTCCACCACAAAGCCCAACAAAATTGTGGTGATGAAAGCTAACAATAAACTCAATCCAATCTTGCGTGCAAACTCCGAGAAAGGAGTGGTTCTATATTTTAAGAATTGTCCAATTGCCACAATCAAAAAGAGAATGAACGCCAAAGGAATTTGGATGCGATGGTATGCATCGAATCTCTCTTTCTCAGCAGGCGCCGAGAAATTGTGCTCCGCCATTCTCTTAAATATATCTAGCCCTGTGCTTTGATGGAGCGATTTCCAAGTCTCAGAGAAAGGAGCAAGGAAAATATTTCCAACATTCACGCTTGTTTGCACTGTCACGTGCACCGCGGAAAGTGTGAGCACCAAAGCTCCAATGAACATCCAAAACTCTCTACTCCAGAGAGCTTCTTCCTGTTCGACATTTGCCTTATACTCTTTGCGATAAGCCAAATACATAAACACCAGAGACACTACTACGAATATCAGCGTAAGCGTCGGAACTATGGTACCCTCTCCCGGCAATACGCCCTCTCCTGTAGGCAATGATGCCTTGTCGAGTGTCGCCAAGTTGAGGATTGCGATGATAAAAAGTAATACTGAAACTCCGCCGTAGATGAGTCTTAATTTTTTATTAGAAGAAAGTAAAAATGTACTTAATGCTGTGAAGAACAATAAGTACACGAGTAATTGTGCCAATATTCCGCTTTCTACAAATGAGTGAACGCTGCTATCACCCAAGACACCGCTTCGCGTGAGGAAGGTAGAATACAAAACAAGAATGAAAGTGCTCAAAGTGAGAACTAATGCACTGAACAGAGAAGTTTGTTTGCGTTGATTAATAACCAACAAGTGAGCAGACGCTACAAATGTGAGCCAAGGAACAAGAGATGCATTCTCAACAGGATCCCATGCCCAAAAACCACCAAATCCCAATGCTTCGTAAGCCCAAGCACCACCCATGAGAATACCCGTTCCCAAAATCATCACACCGAAGAATGCCCATGGAATGGCTGGTTTCACCCAACCGCTCCGATCGCCTCTCCAAAGACCGGCAATAGCATAGGCGAATGGAATAAGGGTTGATGCAAAGCCCAAGAACAATGTTGGTGGGTGAATCGTCATCCAATAATTTTGAAGCAATGGATTCAAGCCACGACCATTAGAAAACACCGGAAGGCTTAAATAATTCGCGTTTTGAGTCCAAGGCAAACCGACATTCACCGCTGCTTCACGATTTAAAATAAATGGATTACTACCAAATTGGAAATCTCCAAAATAGACGCCGAGAAGCATCGAAGCCAAGAATACTTCAACACCAGCGACTACGGCCATAACCCAAGGTTCCCAATCACGCGACCAGCGAATCAATAGAAACCCTAGTATCACATGCCAAAAGGTCCATAGGAGGAAACTTCCCTCCTGTCCTTCCCACATACAAGAGAATACATATTGCAAAGGCATCTCATTGTTGAGGTGTTCCCATACATATTTGTATTCGTACATGTGATTGACGAGCATATAGAGTAAGGTGCCGATGACACCAATCACCCCTACTCCGTGCAAATAGAAACCGATGCGTGCTGGTTTTTTCCAAACATCATCGATGCCTTTAGAACGTGCGCTCATGATGTAGGCTATCGTTGCAAAAATTGCTGATGCAAAGCTGAGAACTACAAAAAAATTGCCCAGCATGCCGGGCAATGCGTTCTCATTGATATACTGTATTTCGTTCATTTATTTTAAAAAAATATCAAAGACTACTGCTGTTTTTCCGCGGTTTCCAACGAATGTTTTTGATCGTTGTACTTGCTAGGACATTTCATTTGAATATCATTCGCGTGAAATGCACCATCCTCCTCAAATTTTCCAAGTAGTGTGATTTTTTCTGAAAACTCCAAACCATCTGGCTTGCCCTTTTCGTAGGTGAGATAAACCTTTTCTGAATGTCCGGTACTATCTACCACATGAAATTTGGTGAGATTGGCATTGGCCAAAGGATCGTATTCGATGGGTTGTGTTTTATCCAAAGTGCCTGTGATACGGACGTTTTTACCATCTGCTGATTTAGCGCCTTCGAAAGTGGTGCTCGGTACCGTGCCCACATACACGCTAATAAGAATCGCCGATACCACGGCGATAAGCACCAATAGTACGATATTCGTCTTTTTCATGACTCTTTATTTCTCTTTTCTAATTTACTCACCTTGCGGTCGAGGATGATCACATAAGTGATCAAACCTGCTAATACAACTGCTGCAACAGCAATAACAACGCGAATCTTGCCACTAGCATAAAAATACTCTTCTAGACTAGCCGCTTTTGCTGGTATTATCATAACCAGCGAAATCACAAATAGTGCGATTTTCAAAAAATTATTTTTCATCTCTCCACTCGAGTTTTTTGATTCTGAGGTGAATACTGTAAAGCCACCATCCCAATAGTATGTAGCCAAGCACAGCGGGGTAAAACACCATGCGCAATGAACTATCGAGATCATATGAGCTGAAGGCCGGATTACCGCTCTTTCCGGGGTGCAAACCCTCGGCGAAGCGCGGCATCACCATCAGCAATACCACCATTAAAATAAATGCGAATATGTTGAAGATTGCTGCTAAACGCGCACGCTTTTCTTCGTCATTAACACTATTTCTAAGAATGAAATAAGCCATGTACATCAGAAAAACAACCATCGCACCATTGAGTTGCGGATCATTGGTCCACCATGCACCCCAGGTGAAGCGCGCCCAAATTGAACCTGTGACCAACCCCAATATACAAAATAGCAATCCCGTATTGGCAGCAGTGGCGGCCTTGAGATCATACATATCTATGGTCTTGAAACTTATCGAAGCATCGAGCGCATCTTCTCTTCCCGACTTCGATAAAACACGAATGCTTTGAGCAAATGAAATTCCCATCAAAACGAACATCGTAAACCACATCGGCACGTGCCACATCAGGTTGCGAATCGTTTCAAAAATGATAATTTGAAAAGGATAACCAAAATTACGGTGCTCGTCATTGCTCACTGTCACCTGACAAGCAGACATAGGTTTCACGCCTTCTATAAACGTAAAGTCTTTTGAGCTGATGGGCTTTTGAACATACACGGTACCGTCGACAGGTGTATTGGCATAAAAACCAATATCATTGGACGGAAGCGTATCGGGAAGTGCAACAGAAACCTGAACCTTATTCGCGTCGAGCACTTCTAAAATCGTACAACAGAAATAGGTTTCGCCACTGGCTACGAAAACTTGCAAAGAATCGTTGGTGAAATGGGTATTATAGCCCGTGAGTGTGAAATTGTTTTCACCGGGGGAAATTTTATCAATATCGACAGCAAGTCCACCTGGAGCTAGCGGAAACAAAAATGAAGCGATCACTGCATAAGCCAGAAGTAATACCGCTAAAACCTTAAGCCAAGTCTTCATAGACAATCTATTTTCCTTATCGAAACAATCAGGTTTTTATTCCCGCCAAAGGTAGGGGAACAAAAGCATGGAAAGAAGCAATGAGGCACCATTTAGAATCAATAATACCAACAAATGGAGACCATTGTTGAGAAATGTCACTCCCAATAACGCACCAATGGTAAATCGTACAATAGTGATCAACAAGGGAATAATGACGGGAAAACCTAGAATGGCGACCAATCCGACACCTGCTCCGGACTTGTATGCAAGACCTGCAATAAATGTTAACGTGATGCCCAAACCCGTACTTCCTAGTATCAACCCAATAAATAGCTGATAAAAATCAGCCTTGGCAAAAACACTATCCCCGAAAAAAAGAAGAAAGAATAAAAGACTCACAATATTCAAAACAGCTACTAATACGGCATTGTAGGTAGACTTCGCCAGCATAACAGCTTTTGGGCTTGCCAGACTATACAGATAAAGTTGAGTGCCGCCTCCCTCCTGTTGGAAGGTCTTTTGCATGGCATTAAAGGAAGTGAACAGGCCTGTAATCCAAACCAAACCTCCCCATACCTGGACACTTTCTATCTGCTCGAGCGACAAATAGCAAACGAAAACGGTAGCCAGCACATACATTCCAACTCCCGCCAAAGCATGCTTTTGCCTGATCTCAAGCATGAGCTCCTTTTTCCATAATGCCTTGAATGCTGACATGCGGCAAAAATAGCGCATTTGAGTATGTTTGTGGAAAGAAATAAAACGCCTTGAAAACAACCCTTACCCTTATTGTATTTTGCCTCTTAAGTATCTGCTCTGTTGGACAAAAAACACTACTCATCCCGCCGGTCATCAAA
>CANGVZ010000133.1 GCA_947457285.1 Flavobacteriales bacterium
CCTTTTCTCCGTGAATTTTATTCAGATTGGCTAAAAAACCATGGTTGTTTTGGATGAAGGCCACAATACCCGTTTCGAATTTCTTTCCGTCCAATTCCCATGATGGCTGCTTTAAAATCGGGTTGATGTACAATACCTTATCTCCTTCAAACACCTCACCGGTGTGAAGTTTGAGTGAATGTTCGGCCTCAGTTTTTTGGGCGAATGTTGCACTGCAAATTGCAGTAAAAATCAAGAGAAATAAAAAACGCATATGGGTGGATTTTGCGCCAATTGTACGAAGATAGAATCTGAAGGTTTCACAAAGAAAGCACTTCTTTTTCCACAAAATTATTGATAATGATTGAAACCTCATCTGCACGATCAAACGCGCTAAAGTGGCCTCCATTTTCCAGCACCACGGGATCTTTCATTTTGCGATAATCGAACAATACATCTTTCGAACCGACGATTTGCAAGTATTTGCCCGAAGGCTCGTCTGTGTTG
Organism: Flavobacteriales bacterium; assembly: GCA_947457285.1. Lineage (GTDB taxonomy): Bacteria > Bacteroidota > Bacteroidia > Flavobacteriales_D > Sanyastnellaceae > JAIXWP01. The sequence continues at coordinate 487 of CANGVZ010000133.1, forward strand.
TCCCATTCAAGAACTGCCCTCACACTAAAGTGAATGAATTTTGGTCCTAACCCGGTCATCATTTCATAAAACATTTGCCTCTGCTGGGGATTTTTGAACCCCATAAAAGTATCCGCTAGTTTATAGAAATAAGGAATCGTATTTGGACTTACCGCTTTATGAATTCGTGATTGCTTTACAACTTTCAATATCCTCGGAAATTGATGGATTCCAGTTGGTGCACTAATCAATACTGTAGCAAGCGGATTCACAATTCGGCTCAATTCTACCGACATCATTCCTCCCATAGATGACCCGATGATGATGTTATTTTCAGTTTTAATTCTTTCAGCAATAATTCTGGCAAAATCCTTCATGTCTTTCGAATCTTGAGCATCTACCCAATTGAGGTAGTGGACTTTTCCATGACGCAGCTGAAAATTTTGATAAATTCTTTGATCTGCGCCCATTCCTGGGATAAGGTAATAATTGATTTCGCCCATTTCTACTTTATATTTGTTGCCGTTATGGCCAAGGTAACATTGATTGATAGCAACCATCTACGTCTGATTGTAAACAGATTGTGTTATCAATTGATTGAAAACCATGACCTCTTTTCTAACACTGTCATCCTCGGACTTCAGCCTCGGGGTGTCTTCTTCGCCGAAAAGATTGTGCAAAATTTAAAACAAATTGCGCCGAACACCACTGTTAATTTTGGCAAAGTTGATCCTACTTTTTACAGAGACGATTTTCGTAGAAGTGATAAAACCTTGTTGGCACAACCAACCGATATTCCTTTCAATTTGGAAGGAAAAAATGTAGTGCTCATTGATGATGTGCTTTATACAGGACGTACCATTCGCGCTGGACTTGAAGGAATGATGGAATATGGTCGTCCAAAGACTATTGAATTGATGGTACTCATCGATCGCAGGTTTAGTAGAGAGCTCCCAATCGAGCCCACTTACATTGGTATGAGCGTAGACAGCTACGATAATCAGAAAGTAAAAGTAATCTGGGACGATGTCCAGGGCAGTAAAGTGACCTTATTAACCGAATCAGAGTAATGGAAAAAACATTGAGCGTCAAACATCTTATTGGAATTAAAGATCTTACCAAAGAAGATATTGAGCTCATTTTTTCACAAGCCGATGAATTCAAGGAAGTCTTGAATCGTCCAATTAAAAAAGTACCATCTCTCAGAGATGTCACCGTTGCCAATTTATTTTTCGAAAATAGTACCCGAACACGCTTGAGTTTTGAGCTTGCCGAGAAGCGCCTTAGCGCTGATGTGGTAAACTTCAGTGCTAGCACCTCCAGCGTTAAAAAGGGAGAAACATTGGTTGACACTGTCAATAATATTCTATCAATGAAGGTAGATATGGTGGTGATGCGTCACAGTTCACCCGGCGCGTGTCTGTTTTTAAGTCAGCACATCGACGCTTCGATCGTAAACGCTGGCGATGGCACGCACGAGCACCCTACTCAAGCCTTACTGGACGCCTACTCCATCAGAGAAAGTCTGGGCGGAGTGAAAGGAAAGAAAGTGGCCATTATTGGAGATATCTTGCATAGCCGGGTTGCACTTAGCAATATATATTGTTTGAAAAAACTTGGCGCAGAAGTTATGGTCTGTGGGCCTAGCACGCTAATACCAAGACACATCGCTCATTTGGGGGTTAAGATTGAACACGACCTCAGAACGGCTCTCGAATGGTGTGATGTTGCCAACATGCTTCGCATTCAACTGGAGCGACAGGATGTTGGTGTGCCTTATTTCCCTACCCTTCGTGAATACAGTTTACAGTATGGTCTAACCAAGGAAATTCTCGATTCCTTACCCAAAAAAATTGTAGTTATGCACCCTGGGCCAATCAATCGCGGGGTCGAAATCACAAGCGAAGTAGCTGATAGTAAGCAGAGTATAATACTCAACCAAGTCGAAAATGGAGTCGCCATTCGCATGGCGGTGATTTTCCTTTTATCTCAAAGAAGACGAAGCCAAGGAGAACTCAACTAACATTCTAAGGTTGATTTTTCAGGGTATCCTGACCATTTGTTAAATAATTTCCCTTATCTTTGTAGCAAACCACTCTCTTATGAAGTTTGAAATAGAAAATAAGGAAAAGGTTGTTGTGATAAAATCCAAACTTGAGAAGTTGGATGCTATTCACGCACCAGAACTAAAGAGCGAGATTGTGATGCAAAGCAAGTCTGGCAACAAAAATCTCATTCTTGACCTATCAGAAACGAGATATATTGATTCATCAGGACTTTCAGCAGTTCTTGTAGCAAATAGAGCTTGCCGCGATAACAATGGAACCTTCGTTCTTTGCGGTCTTCAGGAGACAGTAAAAAAGTTGATTACGATCTCTCAGCTTGAAAGTGTCCTTAAGATTACCCCTACCCTCAATGAAGCTGTTGATTTGGTTTACATGGAAGAGGTAGAAAGAGATCTTCAAAACTAATTTATATGAAGAAAATTTTACTTTCAATATCATTTTTTGCACTTGTATCAGCGGCATCTTCACAATGCGACCCAAACAGCTATGATTGGGCTGGTGCGGCTTTTGGTGTATCTCCAAATCCAACACTAGGCGAGACATTTGAAATCGGAACCGTTGGTCAACCTTACAGCGATCAAATCTTCGTGAGAACGCCTGCGACCATCGCCGACATCGAAGGTGCTCCAGATCTGGCTGTTGCAATCGACTCATTGTCGCTCGACAATATCACTTTCATGCTAGGAGATGTAGAACAAAACCTATCTGTTCTTGGACTCAATGTTACGTGCAATAACAATGGCGTTTCTCCAAATCCATGTATCTTCTTTGCAAATGGAAATTATTGCGGCGATGTGACAGGAACACCAACCATTTCAGGAACGTTCCCAGTGAAGATTTACGCAACTGGTTATTTCAACTTCTTCGGACCTCAAGAAGTAGAAAACGTTTTTGAGAATTATGAAATCATTATTCAAGGGAATGATGTTAACGTTCGTGAAACATCTGCTCCACTTGAGATGTCTCTCGGCAATCCCACTCCGAATCCATCGAATGTGAGCGCTTCGATTCCGTTTGATTTAACTACCAACGGCACCGTGCAGTTTACACTTTACAACATGCTCGGAGAAATGGTTGAAAGAAGAACTGTAAATGGCAAGAAAGGAAACAATACCTTGATTGTTGAAACACAAAATTTGAAATCAGGTGTTTATTTATATAGCATCCAGGCTGGTGAAAAGAAATTCACCAAGAGACTAATGGTGCAACACTAAAAGATTTATCAACAAAGAAAACCGTTGCGTTCGGCAACGGTTTTTTTTTGCCTATGACCTTCGATATACTCATATTAGGTTGCGGTGCTGCTACACCAACGGCCAAACACCTTCCAACCTCTCAACTTGTCAATCTGCATGACAAGCTATTTCTTATTGACTGCGGTGAAGGCACGCAAATGCAATTGAGAAGGCATAAAATCAAAATGCAGCGGATTCAACACATTTTCATTTCTCATTTGCATGGTGATCATTATCTTGGATTGGTTGGACTAATCAGCAGTATGCACCTTCTGGGAAGAAAGAATTCGCTGCACTTGTATGGCCCTCCAGAATTAGAAGAATTGGTAAAACTCAACTTGAAAGTTTCTCAAACTTATCTCGAATTTCCAATCATCTACCATCCGGTTTCCGGCAACGAATTGAAATTAGAGTTTGAAGATAAGACGCTCGAAGTGTATAGTTTTCCGCTCAAGCATCGCATTCCTTGTCATGGCTTTTTATTCAAAGAAAAAACAAAGCCACCGAAAATTAGAAAGGAGATAATTCAAGAATACAACCTTATGCCTTCACAAATTCTTTTGCTCAAGAATAGAAAAGAAGTTGTGCTTGAAAACGGAGAAGTGCTCACCGTTGAGAACTCCTGCATCGAATCCAGCAGTCCACGAAAGTATGCGTACTGCAGCGATACCATGTACTGGGAAACGCTCGTTCCATTTATCAAAGACGCGGATATATTGTATCATGAAAGCACTTTTCTCGATTCAGAATCTGATCGCGCAAAAGCGACTTTTCACAGCACCGCTAGGCAAGCAGGAAAGATTGCAAAAATGGCCAACGTGGGAACACTCGTTTTAGGGCATTACAGTTCGAGATACAACAGCGAGGAAGATTTTATTCGTCAGGCGTTAGAGGAGTTTCCCAACGTTGTCGCCTCCAACGAAGGAATGGTAATTCAGCTCTAATTATCTACCTCCAGCGTTCATCCGTTGACGCTTGATTAAATATTGAAGCAAAATGTGATTAAACCCTTCGTTGATGTCGGCCTCTACAAAATCGATACGATAGGCGCCGCATTTCAACCTTAAATCTGTTTTGAACTTTCTCATATTCTCGAGATACGTATCACGAATATCGGCAGGGTTCACTTTTATCTCCTGTCCTGTTTCGAGATCTGTGAACGTGTATGGTCTGTTCTCGTATTCAAATAACTCTTCTTTGCTTTTATCGGTGACATGAAATAAGATCACCTCATGTTTATTGTGCTTCAAGTGCTGCAGCGCACTGAAGAGCTCATCCGCTTTTTCAGAATTGTCTAGCATGTCGCTAAAGATGATCACCAAAGATCTTCGGTGAACGCTTTCTGCGATTTCATGAAGTGTGTCTGTAACAAAGGTTTTTTTCTTGGACGCACCATCTACAGTATTGAGCAAACGCTCGAGTTCATTGTACAGGTAAGCGATGTGTGCACCGCTGCTGCCCGTGCGGGTGTTTACCTCTATTTTATCAGAAAATATGCTGAGACCAACGGCATCGCGTTGATTTTTTAGCAACTCAATCAGTGCAGCCGTGGCATATATTGAAAATTTTAACTTATTGAATTCATCCCCTTCGATGCGCACACCTTCGGGAAAAAACATCGAAGAAGAAGCATCAATTAAGATTTGGCATCTCAGGTTTGTTTCTTCCTCATAGCGCTTCACAAAGTGCTTATCTGTTCGGGCCAGCAATTTCCAATCAAGATGTCTTGTGCTTTCTCCGCTATTGTATTGTCTATGCTCGGCAAACTCTACAGAGAAACCGTGGAATGGGCTTTTATGCATGCCTGTAATAAATCCCTCCACTGCTTGTTTAGCCAACATTTCGAGTCGGCTGAGATTTTGAATCTGTCTTCTATCAATATTAATCGGCATGCTTCAAAGGTATGAAATTAGAGCTTCTCTATTTTCACCGGAACGAATTTGCTCATAGGCGTGTTGCTCTTCAATGCCACAAAGCTAAGTGGCACGAGGCAATTGGTTTCAGGAAAGTAGGTCGCCACACAACCTTCCGGAATGTCGAATGGGATCACATGAAAGTGTAGCGCCTCGCGTTTTGTACCATCAATATCTGATACTAAATTGACGAGTTCTTTATCCCTAAATTTCATTTTCGCAATATCTTTTCGATTCATGAGCACCACCCTGCGCTCGTTTTTAATTCCACGATAGCGATCATCCAACCCGTAAATGGTAGTGTTGTACTGATCATGACTGCGAATGGTCATCATTATAAAATAGCCATTGGGAACCTCAAGCGGTCGAATTTCATTTACAGTAAAATGTGCTTTTCCTGAGGCCGTGGTGAATTGCTGCTTGCGCGGTCCATTCGGTAAATAGAAACCATCTGGCTTGCGAATTTGCTCATTGAATCTCGTGAATCCTGGTATGGTGGCTTCGATTTCATTGCGAATGAGATCGTAGTTATTTTTCCAATCCAACCATGGCAGGTTA
>CANGVZ010000134.1 GCA_947457285.1 Flavobacteriales bacterium
ACCGCTTACATATTTACAAATGGACATAAAGAGCCATTGGCTGGTTAGCGAACGCTGTCAGGCTTATACGCTCACAATTATTGACACCTTCACACGCCAGACCCTTGCAGACTTCACTGGATACTCGGTGAAAGCATTGGATGTGAAAATGCTACTGGAGGAACTTATAGAAAAGCATCTAGAACCCGCGGGCAGAGCTTGGTCGGAAATTGAAGTGATCATTACAAGTGATAATGGTCCTCAGTTTATAGCCGATTTAATTAAAGATTTTTTGGAAAGGAATGGAATCAAACAAATGTTCACCCATCCTTATACACCAGAGGAGAATGGGTATATTGAGAGTTTTCATGCCACAATGAGTTGTTCAGTTGAAAGGGAACACTTCAATTTAACAGCGCTAAAAGAAAGATTAAAGGTGTTTTACAAAAACTACAACACGAGCAGGCCACACACTTCTACAAAAGGCCTACCGCCCGACTTGTTTAAAAGAGCATGGGAGAATGATTTGGTGATGACCTGCTGCGTTCCTAAAAAAGGTGTTTTGATAAAGCTGCGATATCCATTGTATGAAATACCTGGGAAATTGAACCAGAGAGAGCTTCTTGCAAAAGAAAAACGCGCGGAGCGCAGCCGATTAAAAATAAAAAGCGGAGAAAAAACTTCCTCCGCCTACAACCAAAGGGTACCCGTAAAAACGTCACCGTCGGTCGCTTCTTGCGTTGCAAAGAAAATAACAGAATTTGAATTAATTTAGCAACCCGCGAAATTGTCCGAACAATAGGGGGTCAAACCAAGGGGGATTTACCTTTACTACTTTCGGAGTTAACCCAACAATGACGTTGATTTTAGCTGTATTCATTTTAGCTCATCGCGCTCATGTCAAGAAAATTATCCTTAGTCTTTTGTCAGGAGATGCTGAGGAAAGAAAAAGTTCTTTAGATCGGAGAATGGATTCATATTATCAAGAATTGAGCACAGCCACTGATGAAAAAGTATCTGACATTATAAGTAAAAGCGATTATTTTAGTTCGGAATATGTATCAGTAGCTCGCAAGGTTTGGAAGGAACGAGGGAATTGAGATCTTCTTGTAAAGTTGGATTTTAATGGAATGAACTATAAACAATGCTTCATTGCGTTTTTTCAGAATACTTGGGTTGAAGGATTCTTTAGTCTATGTGTAGCAGTAACGATGCACGAACCGGATTAATTGATGAGTTAAAAGACTAGTATTTTTATATGCTTAGAAAAATAGTCATATCGATTGTGTTTTTTAGTTACTGTCCCGATTTTTTGGCGCAGTCTATCGAAACCGAGCTATACCTCTTTCAAAATGTGTGTCTTGATGGAAGCTATGAAATATTCTTAGCAAAAAAAAGAGGATTTCAAAATGTCGGGTATCTTGAGAAGAATAGTAATGGTAGTATTCTCTACTCGAAGCATGACAATGGAATGTTTTTAAAATCTTGGACAGTATTTAAAGATTCCGTCTACACATATTTTGATAATTTTTTTGATTATTCAGAACCAATTTTCATCCCATATGATTGTTATTATTCATCAGTAAATTATCGCATGCGGCGTGAGGTTGAAAACTTGGATGCATTGAAAAATATTCGTTCATACATCATTGGCTCTTTGAGCTATAGGGTCAGATCGGACACTGCTCAATATGGAAAACACCTTTTAACCATAGGTGTCAATTTAATGCCAGAATTGATTGCATACGACGTTAGTGAATTCTACAACCTTAAATCTAATTCGACAGTGGTCAGTATAGATTTTTTTAATAGCAAAAATCCAAGATATTTGATTATTGATAATGATGCAAAAAGACTTTTGATCTTTACAAATCAGCAACAATTTTTGGATTTTTCGAGGAAATCAGAAGCTACGACTTTTAGTGTTGATCACGGCTTAGAGAATTTTATATATAGTACTAAAAGAAATTGTATGCCGTGGTCATTTGAGATTAAGAAGAAAAGACGCAAGTGTTTTAGCATTAAGCCTATTTTTACCTAAGGGCCTATGTTGAAGTATAGTTTAATAGTTAGTCTGTTTATAACAATTAATTGTTCAAGTCAAATTGAGTGTGAAGTTGGTGTGATAATGCATAAGTATTACCCCGGTGATTCAATTTACATTGGAGAATTTTTAAAGAGTAGAGAGTCTGGTGTTGGATTTTATTTTGGTTCTCACGATTCGTCTGACATGATAATTAATATTGATAGGAATCGTGATGTTAAATCAACAATTGTTAGAAGTGGAAACTACTACGAATTCGATTGCTCAATACTTTTCTTTGATAATGTGGTTCCTTTTTTAAGCGAGGAAAATACGTTTAATGGTTAGGCTTCAAAGCGTTTTGTATATATTTGAATGTGAATGATGAAGAGAAAATTAGTTCAAAATATTGTTTTTCTGCTTGTTCCAACTCTCTTCATAGCTGGATTTGGCTACAAAATTAATTTATTATTGCCGCGAGATCAAGTCTTCATAATACCTTCTGATTTCGAAGGCGTGCTTATTAGGGTATTCGGTCAGAAGGATGGAACGGATTCGCAATATGAAGGTGATAATTTGGTTTATCGCTTTCCCGAAAGTGGCGTTTTGATTTTAGAATCGGAACGTCCAGCTACAGGTGGAGCCATAACTTTCTATTTCGAGGATAGCTTAGGTGCAAGGGAATTTGTAAAATACGTCTATCCAACTGACAACTTGCTAAGTCTTAATCAAAATAAAAAGTACGCTTATGGAGCACTTAATAGGCTAGGTTTAGATGGAGAAGATGAAGTAAGATATTCAACGGTCATAATTGGAAAGTTATCCCATTCCGACAGTCTTTCAGAAATATCTAATTCATTAAATATATCCCGTATTTTAAAAGAGCAATCGCATGAATAGAATACTGATTTTTGCGAGTACTGCCTTTGGATTGTTTATGGCAATAATGGTTTGGAATAATTATAATTCGTCCGATGGAACCTATGTTTATGACAATGGTGACGGTTGTAATGATACGCTTTATTTATTCGATACAGGAAAGTATCGCAGAATCTCTCGTGATAATAGGTTTAATGAATTTGTGACTAGTTACGGAGAGTGGAGTTATTCAGGTCAACATATTTGGATGAATAATTGGGTTGAAGGATGCTTTGATATTTGGCACGTCAAACCCTTTGCGGGATCATGGGGGTTTTCGACTGACCGTGATTTTTTGTGGAGGATCGATCGAATTAAAATTGATCCAGATAGACCGAGGAGCTATAAGAAGGTGTTTAAATAAGTGCTTTTATGATAGTTTTCAAATCGATGACCTTTATTAGCCTGGCACTTTTGTGGATGGATTCTCACGGGGTTGATTCTGCCATAGGTTTTCGGAGAATTGAAAAAGAGACAGAGCATGCTCAAGATACGGTTATTTGGAGCTTGGAGTTACTCGATTCGGACGGCTCACAGAGAAGTAATGAGGAGACGGACAGTGTTTCGTTTTATACGCTCAAAAGGAATGATGAGACGATAGATACAGTAGAGTTCACTTCATTCTTCAATGAGGAGAGTTATTGTAGAATTGACAATTACAGATTTACTGGTTCCAATATTGAAGTAGTTTATCTTTTTCTATCATCAACCATTGGCGAAAGCGAGGGTATAGTATTACCAGGTTTGGATATTATACGCAATCTAAATTTCGGTGATTTAATTGAAGGACAAGAAAATGAAAGATTTAGCATACGGAAAGAAACGGATTATATAGTGGTTGAAATTTTTTTTGACGGTGGTATAACTGAGTATCGGATGGGGGATAAGATCTTGAATATCCATTTCTGTCCGGATTAAACAGTGAACCAGCCCTTGCGAATCTACCATGATTCAGCTCGCAAAGATCAATTCGCAATGAGCAATTCGCAATAGTTAATTCGCAATGAGCAATTCGCAATAGTTAATTCGCAATGAGCAATTCGCAAAAGTTAATTCGCAATGAGCAATTCGCGATAATCAATTCGCAAAAAGAAGGTGCCTCCGTCCCTCCGTCGCTAGTCGCTTCGTCGCTTGTCGCTCCGTCCCTCGTTCCCGTTCCCGTTCCCGTTCTCGTAGTGTAGCCCCGTCGGGAATCGAACCCGAATCTACAGTTTAGGAAACCGCTATTCTATCCGTTGAACTACGGGGCCAAAAATTTACGGTGCGAAGATAGGAACTTAGCGACTAGCGACTAGCGACGAAGCGACTAGCGACTAGTTACTAGTTACTAGCGACTAGCGACTAGTGCCTGCCCCTTTGGAGACTAGTATGGCGATATGTACTTTCCTTGTTCCTTGTTCCTTGTTCCTTGTTCCTTGTTCCTTGTTCCTTGTTCCTTGTTCCTTGTTCCTTGTTCCCTGTTCCTTGTTCCTTGTTCCCTTGTTCCTTGTTCTCGTTCTTTGTTCTTTCATCCCTTGTTCTTCCCGTCTAGGCCGATTTCTTGTTGGACCTCTGGTTTGGAGACCTTCCAGATAAAGCCATCTAGTACATAGTGCGTCAACTGCGGGAGGGCGAGTAGGGGGATGAGAATGTTCAACCACTCTCGCTGCTGAATATGTGGCAAAAAATATAGGCCGGAGAAAAATTGTGGATGGTCGCGCCAATGAAGTATGTCCCACATTGCTTCTTCAAAGACTGCAAGGGTGATTAAAACCAATAGAAAGACCGTGGCGCCCTGCAACACCCGAAGCCTTCCCTGATGCTTTCCTTGGGCTTCTAATTCCTTTTGGCGGGTAAACCATACCAGCGCCATATATGGTATGCCGTGACTTACCACGTTCAATGCCGTAAAGGTTAGATCGGCATTGAAATAAACGATGCCGAAATACCAACTCAATATAGTCCCGATGATGAGGCCGTGCTTTGGGAGGTTCAAACCGTATCGTACAATTTCGTAAATCGTACTGGTAATATATGCCGCCAGAAGGACCATGTACAAGACATGTAACGCTCGTTGTAAATTTTCCGAGGCTTGCACCAGCATAAAATCCCCGTCTACAAACCAGTGAAATTCGCGGCTTGGATCCAAGTGCCAATAAATGATGGGATAAATACTGGCGGCGTATATGGTGACAGTTTGCAGCCATCTGAGCCAACGCGGGAGTTGTTCTTTTCTACTGTAGATTTTCATAAAGCCATATTGCTGGCGAATGAAATGGAAGACAGCGAGGTAGGCTAGACAGCGCCAAAACCACAACGGATTGATGGTGTATATCATCATCGCAATGCCGAAAGAAATCGCTGGTATGCGCAGCATTACGCCACGATATTTTTGAAAGGCGGTTTTGCTTAAATAAGAGCGAAAGAGGGTACTATACACATGCGCTACATCGATGCACACCACCAGAAACATCCATAGCATCGGCGAAACGTCAGAATTTTGGATAAGCGAAGAGGGCAAGCAAAACAAAATTGCAAGCACCACGAACGGTGGTGCAATAATGAGCAATCCGTCCCATAGCGGAGAGTGGATGTAAGAATTTATGCGCCCTTTATTTGTCATTGTCTTTTGTTCAATAACGCTTCTGCCGCAATCAATCCCTGATGAAAAGCCTCTTCAAATACCGATATTCCACCATGATCGCAATGTGCAAAATACACATTCTTTATTTCACCGAGAATGCTATTTCTCACTGGTCGATCCCGCCAGATAGCATTCATCACCGGTCGGGGCATGGCGTGACCCCATAACTTTATTTCAATAGCTGAAGTATGCTCTTCGATATCTGGATGGACCACCTTTAATTCTTCAAAAATACTCTTAGCCCATTCTTCATTGGGCATCTCGTAGGCACGCATGCGCTCCGCTTTTGCATCGCTGCCACTTAAGGGGCGATAGTATGTCAGCACTAATTTTGTGGGCTTCATATTGGGCAGCTGGTGACAGCTATTTACATACCCCAATGATTGATCATTCATTATCACATTGTCCCACGACATTTTTACTCCATGCCTTTCTTGAAGTTGATTGGATACCGAAAGATTGGCTACCAACCAAGGAGCATAGCTCACGTTGGTGGCGCAGTCGGCTATGGTTTTCGATATATCGCCTTGCATTTTTCGATGCACAAACAATGGCAACGCGTTGATGATCTGCTGAGTCGCTATGCGCTTTGATTGTTGCTTTTTTATATCATAACAAAGCACTTCGAAACCTTCCTCGGTCTTTGAAATGGAATAAACGATTTGACTTGTTTTGATTTTATCTTGGGGAA